>CAZKTY010000083.1:0-1557 GCA_964555825.1 uncultured Candidatus Saccharibacteria bacterium | reverse complement strand
ACCCCAAAAAACTTTTTTCCATAAAAAAAGAGGCTGCCCCTTTTGAGACAGCCTCTTTTTTATGCTGCGAACAATTCTGGGATTAAGATGTTTGTATAATATTAGCCACCGTGAAAACACCGAATTTTATTATTAAATACCCATTAATTTTTTGTTATGAGATAATAATCACATATTTGCAAATATTAAATTCTATTTCATCTATCCCCCCGATTATTTGTAAATAGTTAAAAATTTTATTACAACTAATTCATTTAGAGACCTATGCGATTAAAAGTGCTTTGCTTACTAGCTTTTTCATGTTCCATCTTTTTCGTTTTTTTACCTCAAAAAATACAAGCACAAACTTCTTCTACAAAAAATAACAGTCTTGATTCTATCAATAAACAAGACGGTTTATCTTTTGAAACTGCCGTTATAATTTCAGAAACATCTGAATTGAAAGGATTAAATGCCGAGAATAAGTGGATTAAGGATCACTACCTTAATTTTAAATTAAAAACGCAGACTTTAAGCATGCATGATAATAAACCCTTCGATGTTATAACAATCATAGTTCCAACAGATAAAGAAATAAAACTCTATTTTAATATCGAAAATTTTTATAACAAATTCTAATTTCTTTATCTGCAAAAAAAAGTGGCTGCATCATTGATACAGCCACTTTTTTTATGCCCCAGCCCCGAGTCCTCGGGGCTGGGGCTACAGTATTCCTTTTCATCTTCTTCACTCTTCACTCTTCACTTTTATCTCTTCACTTCTTCTTCACTCTTCACTCTTCACTTTTATCTTTTCACTTTTATCTTTTATCTTTTATCTCTTCACTTCTTTTCCATTTCCTTCGAGGTAAACTCCATCAATGTCTTAATGTGATTGGGAGATAAGTCGAACTTTAATCCCGCAGCTTTATACAATTCGGGTAGGGTTTTTGTTCCACCTAAACTTAGTGCACTAATATAATTTTCTAATGCCTGTTTTGGATTCTCTTGATACTGCATCCACATACCAATCGCACCTAATTGTGCAATGCCATATTCAATATAATAGAAAGGAACTTCAAACAGGTGTAACTGGCGCTGCCAGCCAATTTCACGGAAGGCATCCAGGCCGGTGTAATCGATACTGTTGGTAGAAAATTCTTTTAAAATACCCATCCAAGTGCTGGTTCTTTCTTCGATACTATGATTGGGATTTTCATACACCCAGTGTTGGAATTTATCGATGATTGCAATCCAAGGAAAAATGGTAATGGTTCTTTCTAATTGGTGTTCTTTAGCGCGCGTTAAGTCTTCTTCATTTTCAAAGAATGCAGACCAATGATTCATGCTGAATAATTCCATCGACATACTTGCCACTTCTGCAATTTCCATCGGATATTCTTTGAACGCACTTAACTCTAATTCGTGGGCTAAGAAAGAATGAATGGCGTGACCACCTTCGTGAACCATGGTAGTAACATCGCTCATTTGTCCGGCGGCATTCATAAAAATAAATGGCGCTCCACTTTCGGTTAGCGGACAATTATATCCACCCGGCGCTTTACCTTTTCTGCTTTCC
>CAZKTY010000082.1:0-1592 GCA_964555825.1 uncultured Candidatus Saccharibacteria bacterium | reverse complement strand
AAACTATTTCACCGTGGTTAAATTTCTTTCTTTCAGTTATAAAAGAACAGGCAAATAAAGCGCTCACAATTGTTGCAGAAGAATCCCATGAAGAAAAAATGTCATCTAAACAAAGGGAGATCTTGGAGTATCTTTCAAAAGTGAAAGAAGCAGGGCCTGCTGAAATTGTTAAAGAAACTGGAATTATTATGCCAACAGCTCGTAAATCACTCGATAAGCTTATTCTGCTTGGTAAAGTGAAAAGAATTGGACAGGGTAGAGCGACGAGGTATGTTAAGATATAACTCGTTGATTGTCGAACCCTTTTGTATTACAGTATAAACATTATGAACGGAAAATTAGACAAGAAAATTAAAGAGTTTTTGAATGCACTTGATCGTTTTGATGAGGTTTTGGAGCCAAAAAACGCTATTGAAAGAGACGCTCTAATCAGAAGATTTGAGTTTACTTTTGACACGGGGTGGAAATCGCTCAAAAACTTTCTTGAAGTAGAATACTCTCAGCAAGAAATTCAATCTCCAATACAGGCTTTTAAGGCCGCTTTTTTGGTTTCAGTTTTTAATGAAGAAGATGTTCAAAAATGGACAAAAATGAGAGACACTCGTAATCAAACAGCACATGAATATGAAGTGCAAATTGCAGAAGAAGTAGCTTCCTTAGCCAAAAACATGTCAGAGACTTTTCATAATTTATCAAAGCTATTTATTAAATAATGAAATTAGAAGAACAGGACAAAAGAATGATAGAGGCTGGTATAATTGATATTTTGAAATCTTATATTAGATTATCTGAGTATAAGATATTTTTCTTTGGGTCTAGAGTAAATGGAACAGGAGGTGAGCGCTCAGATATTGACGTCGGAATAATTGGAGAAAAAATTGACGCCTCCAAGACAGCGGAAATTCAAGAAAAAATTAAAGAATTAAAAACACCTTATACTATAAATTTAATAGATTTTTCAAATGTAGAGGATGATTTTAAGGAGACGGCAATGAAGAGTGTTGAGTATTTTGACTAATATAGTTTTTAACCAATAGCTAGTATAATAAATTAATCCATATTTGCATATGACAAAGACAACTAAATTAATTTTTCTCCGTCATGCTGATACGGAAAAAGAACCCAATTTAAATGCCTCTCTTTGGGGGTTGTCTGAGAAAGGCAAAACTCAAGCCTTGTTACTACTGAATAATGCGGATATAAACAATGTTGATTTAATATATACTTCTCAAGAAAAGAAATCGCAGTTAACTATTGAACCTGTCGCGTTTAAATTAGAAAAAAGCAGTATGGAATCTTCTAAACTTAATGAAGTTAGAAGGGGAGACAAATTTCTCTCTAAAGAAGAATTTGAAGAGGAAAAGAGACGACAGCTTACAGATTTGTCTTACCATGCATTTAACGGAGAATCTTGCGAAGAAGCTTTAGATAGATTTAAAGATGGTATTATAGAATTAACAAAAAATAACGAAGGGAAAACTATTCTAGTGGTGACACACGGCACAGTATTGAACCTATATTTTGGATCATTATTAAATGTTGATATAAAAGAATTACATGAACGTTGGAAGAATACAGAATTTTGTGCTTAC
>CAZKTY010000081.1:0-1667 GCA_964555825.1 uncultured Candidatus Saccharibacteria bacterium | reverse complement strand
CCCGATCTACCACTGCCTCTGCCTCAGTTTAACTCTCCATGTCTGGAAAAAAAGTGTTAAAAACTTCATCGACATTTTTGATAATAATTTTGTTTAAATTCTGCGTCTTTCTTAAGCCAGGGAAATACATCTCACCAATTAGGTCAACCAATCTCTCTTTATACCAATGGTGTTTTTGATTATTTTTATCATCCAAATATTCTTGAATTAGGTGTTCTATTCCTATGTGTATAATTTCATGTACGATTGTACTCATTACCTCCTCCTTTGTTCTATGTTCAATATTTGCAATGACTGTTCCATCTAAGGCTCCATAACTTCCACCTGTTCCGTATCTTGTAAGCTCCACGTGGTATTCATCAAAGAATTTGAACGATGGAATTTCTTTTAAGGCTTGAAGTCTTACTGATACTTCACTCCAGTGCTCTTGAATATATTGTGAAAAGATTTCGTAAAGATTTTTATTAAATTCAGAAGATACGGCCTGCTTAATTTCTTCTTCGCTAGACTGTTCAGAAATGCCTTTTGGGAGTTGACTGTTTGAATTATTATAAAGTCTCTTTAAGTGGGGGAGATTTTCTAACGTCCTTTTGACACATCTAACATCTTCATCTTGGCCAAATAAGACGTTAACTTTGATTGTATTTTCTTGACCCTCATTAAACCCTGGTTCTTTCATGGGTAAATTATAACATAAAAAAAGCCCGGTCCCGCATGAAGCGGAACCGAGCCGGTAGAGGCGTTCGCAGTAGTGGATTCAAGATCCAGCTGTCCTGTGTCCTTCCAAATGAGAGGTTAGCCTCCGCGCCGTCTCCTTAGAAAACACAGCAAGAATGTCTCAGTGAATTGAAGGAACGTGTCCCTCCGCACTGTAATCGCATTCGTGACGACATTCAATCACGTCAACCAAATATACTAACATAAACAAAACTGAGCCAATGCACAGGCCGAGTGCATTGCTTGTCTATATTCTGTCACTTTTGATTTTTTTGTCAAAGATTAATCTGGCCTTATTTAAAATTTAATTATTTCCAGTGAGTTGGGTAAAAACACCTTTGAGATAAGGCGTATTTTTGGTAAGATATAGGTATTATCTAAGAAACAGCTAACTGGCTAGTCTTTTGACATTTGGCCAACCCCGCTGTTTAAATTAAAAACAAATGATTAAGAGCACATCAAAGAAGAACAAAGAAAAAGTGACGAATATAAACAAGGTGGACATGATAGATATGGAAAAGGCGCCAGCCCAGAAAGTAGAATCTCCTGAATTGAAAGATAAAAAGCTTTCCAAGTCCACTCTAAAGAAAATAAAGATATTTGATGCCATAGCGAGATATTCTATATATGCCCTTGTTGCACTTCTTCCAATCTTTTTTCTTCCAACATCTTTGGTTGAAATAGGGCAAGCTAAATTAGGTTTGCTAATTTTAGCCCTAACGATATCTGTCATTTCTTTGAGTCTCTCTGCAATCTACAGTAGAAAATTTACACTCGTAAGCAAAAAAGTTTTAGCATCGGCTGTATTAATTTCTGTAATCACATTTTTATCCTCAATTTTTTCAACCTCCTATTATGGAGGTCTTCTTGGTTTGGGATCAGAACTTGATTCTTGGTATTTAATTTCCATTTTCCTACTCACCGCCTTTTTAGTTTCTTCAATCATAAAT
>CAZKTY010000080.1:1006-1673 GCA_964555825.1 uncultured Candidatus Saccharibacteria bacterium | reverse complement strand
TTATTTCAACTCAATCGTGGTATCCGATTTCATTCTCAACAAGAATATCCAAAATCCTTGTTGAGAATGAAATCGGATACCACGATTGAGTTGAAATAATTCTGTAGAAGAGGACGCAACAAGGCATCATCCAGTTTGGCCACTGCCGGATAGGATCCCCTTTTCATATATTCGTCAAAACTTTTCATGGAAATAAAAACTTCCTTTAAATCATTTTGCAATTCAACCAAATTAGGATAATTATGATTAGTATAATACTCAGTATTCCAAGGCCAAAATTCTTTTACCTTAGGATTTAGAGATGTGATTGCAAAAGAAGCAATCTCCGCCAAAGCCCAAATTTGACGATCAGTTAAACCAGAATCTTTATAATGACGTCTGTGAATTTCAAAATAATGAGAAAGAATTAATTCATGGGCTGTAATTCTTCTCATAAAATATGGATTCTCTTTCCAAGTTCTTACAATTTTTGGAGCATTACCCCAATTGGATATTCCTTGATGATATACAGAGACTACACATTCATATATATCGTAAAACCATTTGTACCCAGTGATTTTCTCAATGTAATCAGAAAAGTCGTCATTGATTTCATCCCAAGATTTTTGATATAAGTCCAAGGTTTTTTCTAAATATCCTAACGATGTATCGTACTGCGAATCAATAT
>CAZKTY010000080.1:0-996 GCA_964555825.1 uncultured Candidatus Saccharibacteria bacterium | reverse complement strand
CTTAACAAATTGCTTATCGTAGTCTTTGTCGATAATAAATTGAAGTTTCATTTGTTTATTCTATCACAAGTTTTAGTCTATTTTCTAAGAAGATCTTGTCTTTCACGAAAATCCACTTGTTCATTATATAACTTCATATCCACTACAGTCTCAGGATCTGCAGGAGGTAGGCCTTCAGCAATTGTATTCCAAATCTCTTTCCATTCCGTAAGCCTAATTGGACTATTTCCAATAGGATGAAGAGTGAGTGTTGTTCTATCGTCAAAATTCTCTATCTTTGCAACAATAGATTTTTCTTGAAGATATTTTAAAACCTTCTCCGGAATAACAATATTTTTATTATAAAAGTCCATGAATTGATCTCGTTCATTTTTTTCTCTAAAACCAGATTGGAACGTTAAATATCCTTTTTTGTGAGCCGCAAACACGGCTTCCCTCACTTGTGATTCAAGAACATCTGCATAGACACCCAATTCATATTCTTCATCAGTAGCCTTACGATCTTTAATAGCAAAATCTTTTCGACGTTCATGAACGCTGTGAAGTTCATACAATTTTTCCATTCTCTCGATAAATCTAGTGGGGTCTTCTGTAAATCCTTTCACAGCTGAAGTGTAGTCGGATATTTCATCCTCATTTTTATTTCCCAAAACAGTTAATAGTTCTTGTTCTGTCTCTGGTCTTGCTGAATAATAAGCTAATATACGATCTCTAAGTGGATCACCCTCTTCAAGGTACAGCTCTACTGCTTGGACATACATATTTTCAATACGCCCTATAGTCTCCTTAAGTGAACGCATTCTTGCTTCGCTTTCATTCTGTATGTTAGGATCTTCTATATTTTTCATAATATTAATCAAGCCTCTGAGGCAGTCTCTATTTTTAATAATATCTCCAAAATTTGATTAATATCTTTTTGAAAATCTTCAAAAATCTTGATGTCAACATCATTTTCAAAAGAATTATATTTTAAGATAGTCTTTGTTCGATCAATAG
>CAZKTY010000079.1:0-1679 GCA_964555825.1 uncultured Candidatus Saccharibacteria bacterium | reverse complement strand
CTGGATATAGATATGTTTTTCTTTTGTCAGTTGTATCAGTTTGTATGGTTGCAATATTTGGATTTACCAGTATTGTCTGAATGCCTTCTTCTTCCAAAGCTTTTAGAGCCTGAGCGCCAGAGTAATCAAATTCTCCAGCCTGTCCTATTGATAATGCACCAGAACCAAGGACTAGAACTTTTGGTGTTTTACCATCTGTCTTTTTTAGAAAATCAAATATGGGCATTATTTTTGCCCTCTCTGTACTGTTTTTATAAAATCATCAAAGATCCATTTTGTATCGCAAGGTCCACCTGCTGCTTCTGGATGAAACTGAACGCCCCAAAATGGTTTTTCTATGTGCATAATGCCTTCTATGCTTCCATCATTGACGTTAATGAACCAAGGTTTCCAGTCTTCTGGTAATGTTTGTTTGGAAACTACATATCCATGATTTTGACTTGTCATGAAAGCTTTGTTTGTACCGAACATGTATACAGGTTGATTATGTCCTCTGTGTCCATGTACAAGTCTTTCCGTCGTAGCTCCGGCAGAAAGTCCCATTATTTGGTTACCCATGCATATACCAAGTATGGGTCTTGTACTCTTATATAATTGTGCAACTTTTGCTTTTAGATCTCCTGTGTTTTGAGGATCTCCTGGCCCATTACTTATGACCCATCCATCACAGTCGATCTTAGAAAAATCTTCATTAACAGGTAACAATTCTATTTCACATTCCATGCGAAGTAGATTTCTTATGATATTCCACTTAACACCACAGTCGATAAGTCCTATTCTTGTTTTTCCTTTTCCAATGATCTTTCTTTCTGTTGTTGAGACTAGATTTGTTACATTGCAAGATCCTGGATCAAAGAAATCGCTGTGCTTAAAATCCGCAAGACTTGAATGAAGTTTTCTTTCTCCAAGAGGATTTTCCGGCGTTATTATTCCAAGTAATTTATTTGAATCTCTTACTTTGTGTATTAATTCTCTTGTATCTATTCCGATGATTCCTGGAACTCCGTGCTGTTTTAACCATTCATCTACTGTTGTTATTGTATTCCAGTGATACGCAGTAGGGCTATCTTGAGTCATTATTACAGCTGACGCATGTATTTTATCGCTTTCTAGTCCAGGAATTGTATTCATTCCTGACATTGGAGGGACACCATAATTTCCTATTAGTGGATATGAGAAGATAAGTATTTGTCCAAAAAAAGATGGGTCAGAAAGTGTTTCGTTATATCCAACCATAGCGGTAGTAAAAACGAGTTCACCGGAGCTTACAAGAGGTGCTCCTATCAATTTTCCTTCCAGCCATGAGCCGTTGGACAAAGTCAGAATCGCCTTACGTTTCAATTAATTTGTATCCTTTGTTTTTACCGTTTTTAGCAAAATAACTTTATGCGTGTCAACAATAAGCGTGCTTTTATTTTAAAAGCTCAGCAATTTTCTTTCCAAATGCCAATGCTGCCTCGGCATTTTGTCCAGTTACTATCTTTCCATCACTAACCACAGGCTCTGGATAATAAAGTCCGCCAAGTTTTTTGATGGTCTCTACTTCAGAATCCCAAACGTTAAACTTTTTACCAGTTAAAAGTCCAGCTTTTGCAAGGGTAACAGGTGCTATGCAAATAGCTGCAACTATTTTTCCGTCATTATAAGCTTTTTTGACTATTGAATGTGCAGTCGAGTCA
>CAZKTY010000078.1:0-1699 GCA_964555825.1 uncultured Candidatus Saccharibacteria bacterium | reverse complement strand
CGATAAGCATCATCCAAGGGTTGGCTTAATGCATGAAAAATAAAGCCTTGTTGTTGGTTTAATTTTACCACTCTCAATAATCTCCAAAACTTTTGATTTTAGATTTTCTTCACTGTGCACTTCTACTTCTTTATTTTGCTTATTGTTTATTTGATTTTCCATATTGATTTTGTTTTTGATTTTTTCTTATCGACCTTACCTTCCTTCCCCTCTCCTCCCGTCTCTTCTTTTGTTTGCATCGTACCTTCTTGTCTTAGATTACTCTGTAAACCAAGATGTTTTAATTTTTGTTTCAGCCGTTCTTTTGCTCTATAAATTAATGTGGCGACAGACCCTTTGGGAATTTGTAAAATATCAGAAATATTTTCATAATCTCTATCTTCAAAATAACGAAGAACCAAAACATCCCTATATTTCTGATCAAGTTCTAAAATTGCTTCCTGTAAAATTTTTGCATTGATAGATTGATCAATCTCTACAGCCAAGTCAACGCTTTCATCCTCAACCTTAAAAAGCATCTCCTCGCTATCATCGATCATATTTCCCTCTGGCCTTACTTTCTTATGTCTAAAAAAACTGATTGCTTCATTGTGTGAAATTCTATAAATCCATGATGAAAAGGACATGTCTCTATTGAACGAGTTGATATTCTTATATATTTTTATAAAAACATCTTGAAGTAGGTCTTGGATATCTTCTTCTTTATTAACACCAATACGCCTTAGATATCTAGACAATGGAGCTTGATATCTATCAATCAAAACAGCCATAGCATTATAATCTGATGCCATTAGAAGGACTGACAGCTCTTCATCTGTTTTGTTAAGAATATCCGCCATATTTTGCATATCACTTATTAACACAATGGGATGTCTGTACCTACTATTATAGTACTACGCACGAAAATGTATATTGTTTCAAAAATGGTAAAAACCCTTTGTATACCCCACTCAAAAATGCTAGAATATCAAAACATACATTTATGAATATTAATCCGAAACATTTAAACTACTTAAAAAGTAAAACCTACACAGTTGCAATTATAGATGGACTCATCTTTCTAGGACTCGCACTTGTCGCCAACTTCTACGCCGGAAAATTTGCAACTGTTCACGCGGGTAATTCAGTGAATGATATTGTTCTAAGCAATATACCGGTCTATGACGTACATAATATTTTTATCTATGGACCGATAGTTATGTGGGTAGTTCTCTTGGTCTACTGTTTCAATAAACCACATCAAATTCCTTTCATATTAAAAAGCATTTCAATTTTCATATTAATAAGAAGTGCATTTGTCTCACTAACACACATCGGACCTTTTCCAGATAGACTAATTATTGGGTTAGATGGTGCCAATTGGATGAGGCTCTTCACTTTTGGAGGAGATCTATTTTTCTCAGCCCACACAGGCTTGCCATTTCTTTTAACATTAATTTTTTGGAAAGAAAAAGTTCTTAGAATACTATTCTTTGCGACATCAGTTTTCTTTGGAATTATTGTTTTAATGGGACACCTTCACTATTCAATAGATGTCCTTTCTGCATTTTTCATCACTTACACAATTTATAATATTTCAAAATGGTTATTTAAAAGCGATTTTGCAATGTTCGAGTTGAAATAGTTTTATTTAAAAAATAAGCAAAGTAAACAACCACCGGACTAAGGTCCGGTGGCTTTGTGTTTGCTGGCTATGCCA
>CAZKTY010000077.1:0-1702 GCA_964555825.1 uncultured Candidatus Saccharibacteria bacterium | reverse complement strand
TCCGTGTCAGTATGAGCAGGATGAGTTTCTGCAGGATACCCAATAGGCATAAAACCTAAGATTCTAATATCTGCAGGAATATTCAGAATATTTCGAACATAATCTTCAGCTGATTTCTGATCGGTAGTTTTACTATCATAAACCTCAACCATACATGTCCCAAGACCTAGATCTGTAGCGGCAAGATAAATATGCGCGCAAACAATTGATAAATCTTGCACCCAGTATTGCCAATCTTCGGAACAGAGCACAATAATTGCTGGGGCATTATTTGCAAACATAGAGTGTGGTTTCATTTTTGAAAGCTTCGTTATAAGATCCTTATCAGTAACAGTTATAAACTGCCAAGCTCTCATATGTCTGGCAGTTGGCGCAAACATTGCTGATCGATAGATATCATTTAATTGTTCTTTAGTAAGTCCTTCTGGAGCGTATTTACGTATACTTCTACGATTCTTTATTGCTTGAATCATTGTTATTAAGCTAATATTTTAATAATTTGAGTATATCTTTATTTATCATCCCAATCAAACCATACACAGCACAGTCAAAAACACTGGTTTATGATATACTCTTGATATGAGTAACAATGGACAAATTGGAGATTCTTTGCAAGCTTTTATTGAAGGGGATACTGGTGGTATTAATGCTACGCATTCAAAGAAAATCAAAAGCGCTGCCGTAATACAAAGACCACTCGAAGAAGCAACTTTGTATCGAGAAGGCATAGGTTCAGGTCGTACAGCCGATAGAAATACTGCTCTGAGATTTGAAGAAAGATCCGCTTTTTTTAACTCAATTCTTTCTGCTCCAATATCATATGGAACAACTTGGCCTGATATAGTTTCTGTACTGCAAACTTACGCATTAGGACAAAAAGGAAACCCATACACCTGTGAAACTGAATGGGAAGAATATTCTAATTCTATACCATCTGAAATTGCATTTAGTTTCGAAATACCAAAACCGACTGGCTTCAATATGAACAGAATTTCGTCCATAATCCCGCAGATAGAAAAGACGGACCCTTTTTTAACAACGTTCCCAAGAAACGGATCTATGGCACGTCTAAGAGCTCAGAGAGGTGAAACCCAAGGAAATCTTGATTTACTATCCAAAACCTTAAACGATATGATTGGTTTTATAGCGTATTATCTCAGAGAGAATATAGCAGTCCCGGATGAAATAAAACCTAAAATACTTTCTGTGGCCTTGAATGGGACCAAAGGTTTTTTTTGTGGTGAAGAAGAAGAACCTTTCGGGAAAGCAAATTACTATTTAATGAAACATGCATTAGACAACATCCACCAAAACCCTGAATTATTAGATCTTTGCCAAGATGGTATTGAAGGATTAATAAATCGTTTCGATCTAGAGAATAGATTTTTAGCAGTATGTCACAACTTTAACATACGACCTCAAAAAGAAATTAACTGGCATCATTCTTTTTGGACAGCTGAAGCTCCAAAGGGTTTTTGGTACAGGTTAATTCAAGACAATCTCCTTTTACCTAATTCAAAGATAACTCAACCTGAAAAAAATCCAAAAGTTGGACACCAAACTGCAATGCTATATCATCTACTTACACTTGAGAAAGATAAAATGGGTAATATACTAATTGGAAAACCGCTAAGGCTCCAATTGAAAGAATTAATGAAATCAATTTATGTGACTGAACGACCCAAAAGAAAAATACTTCGTG
>CAZKTY010000076.1:0-1772 GCA_964555825.1 uncultured Candidatus Saccharibacteria bacterium | reverse complement strand
GTTTCAGATAAGATGAAAGATACTTGCAACGTAGCTGTTGAAAGATATGTTAAACTTCCAAAATATGGTAAGTATGTAACAAGAACAAAGAAGTATCTTGCAGATGATAAAGGAAATACAAAGAAGATCGGAGACAAAGTCACAATTCAGGAATGCCAGCCACTTTCAAAAAGAAAGTCGTTTAAAGTAATTAATTAAAAACCATGATACAGCCAAGAAGTATAGTCCAAATAGCAGATAACACAGGAGCCAAAATAGGCAGAATCTTCAAAGTACTTGGTTCAAGTAAAAAGAGATATGCTGAGATAGGCGACATTGTTGTTCTTTCTGTTCAGAAAGCAGAACCAAGAAAGGCTGTAAAAAAGAAGGATATTCTTCAGGCAGTAGTTGTTAGGCAGAAGCAGCCTATCAGGAGAAAAGATGGTTCTTATATCCGTTTTGATGAAAATGCAGTCGTAATTATTGAGAAGGTAAAGAGAGAACCTATTGGAGGAAGAATCTTTGGTCCAATTCCAAGAGAGATCGGAGAATTAGGTTTCCAGAAGATTGCTTCTCTTGCACCTGAGATCGTTTAAATAAATATATGAAAATCAAAAAAGGAGACAACATAATAGTAATGACGGGAAAGGATAAAGGTAAGACTGGAAAGGTTAGTAAGGTTTTTCCTAAGCAGAATTCAGTTCTTGTCCCTGGTATCAATATCAAAAAGAAACACCAGAAGCCAAGAAGCACAAATCAGAAAGGTCAGATCATCGATATCCCAACACCGATCGACGCTTCAAATGTATCACTTGAGACAAAGATAAAGAAAAGTAAATAAAACACATGATGACCATCAAAGAAAAACAGAAAAAAGCTTTTGAACTCCTTAAAGGTAAATTTGGATACAAAAATATTATGCAGGCTCCAAAGCTTGTGAAGGTTATTGTTACAACAGGAGTTGGAAAAGTAGCTGATAAGAAGAAAAAGGAACTTATTGCTGACAGATTAGCAAAGATCACAGGTCAAAAAGTTTCTCCAAGACAGGCAAAGAAATCTATAGCAAGTTTTAAGGTGAGAGCAGGAGATCAGATCGGTTTTCAGGTGACCTTAAGAGAAGGAAGGATGTTCGATTTTCTAGATAAGCTTATCGATATAGCTCTTCCTAGAACAAAGGACTTTAGAGGACTTAATGCAAAGGCAATAGATGAAATGGGAAATGTTACTTTTGGAATAAAGGAACACACTATCTTCCCTGAGACCTCAGATGAAGATGTTCGTGATGTTTTCAGTCTAGCTATAACAGTTGTTGTGACCTCAAAAGATAAAAAAGAAACAGAAGAATTTCTAAAAGCTCTAGGTTTTCCTTGGAGCAAGCCTAAAGCTAAGTAATAAAGGATATTAATTCATATTTCTAAGATCACTATACCCTCAAGGTGTAGTGATTTTTATATGTGAGTTTTATTGTAAAAAATACAGTATAATATTAATCGTCCTTTTACTTTTAGGTTTATTAGTTATTTAAATAAATAATGTCAAAAAGAAAATTAATTATTGCTGCCTTATGCATAATTCTCTTGGTTTTGATCGCTGGTGATATTTACTATATTTACGTCCAGAAAAATAATCAATTATTACAGGTAAAGTCGCAAGCTGTTGCTGATTTCAATAGTAATAATTTAGATGATGCGATCACGAAGGCTACTGAGCTATCCAAAGATAGTAAGACAAAGATCGAAGGATTACTACTCCTTGCCACCTCATACGAACAAAAAGGAAGTCTGGAATTCAAA
>CAZKTY010000075.1:0-1786 GCA_964555825.1 uncultured Candidatus Saccharibacteria bacterium | reverse complement strand
CACCCCCTCCGCCGCCTCCACCTCCAGATGCACCTCCTCCACCTGATGAACCAAAAGAAGAAGAAAAGCTTGTTGCAAAAGAAGAAGAAAAAGCAGAAGGAGAAAAACCTCCCACGGAAGAGGCTATACCTCCAGCATTGGCACCTGCATAAACTCCAGACGTTCCATACCAAGAAGGAGGTGTTGTTACGATCGATTCAAAGGCCTTTGACCATTTTTCTTCCACACTGAAGACAATTGCGTAAGGTAAATATTTTTCGAATATCTCAGGAGTAAGATTCTGCATTCTGTATCTTTCAGCTGTCTCAAGATAAAGTTTGAAGCCAAGCCATTCCTCTTTAAGAATTTGTCCATCTTTAGAAAGACGTGGATTGTATCTAACAAAAACAAATACAGTTATAAGAGACCATACTACTGATAATGTAATACTCAATAATTGAGATTGGAAAATATCTACCAATGAACTGTAAAAAAAGAAAAGAAAAAATACCACTATTATTGGGAAAATATAAATAAGATTGAATATCTTTTGTTTTGAGATAGGGACAGAATAAGCTTTTGTTTCTGAGTCTGTTTCTTCACGGAGTTCACTTTCAAGGCTTTGCATCTTTGAGTAAAGCTCTGGATATGCTCCTTTTCGTGCCAATTTTGTTGAAAAAGAACTTCCTACCTCGAGACCTGCAATATTTGAAATGAACTGTTTCTCATAAGGTTCAAGATCATTATCACCAAGGCAATCTTTGGTCACTGTCAAAGTATAATCACTCTGTGTGAGACCTCCTTTCATGATATTTAACAGAGACTTACCAATTACAATTATGAACGCAAAAGCAAAGAAATATGAGAAGAGTGAGTTAGAAGAATCACCAGAAGGAGAAGAATAACTTCTATCAAAGAACATTGAACTGAGAATAATACTTGCGAAGGATAAAAAAATAATGAAAAATATCGCCTTTGGAAGAGTGTTGATAGCTTTTCCAAAAACTCCTTCTTTCTCTTCTTCTATCTTTAGATAACCTCTCACAGCAAGATCGACAACTGTCGCAGGCCAAGATCTTTTTGTGATCCTTTCTGTAACTATAAGTTCCGCCATAGCAGGACGAAGATCCTTTGGAGGATCATATTCAGCAACGACAGTTCCTCTACCCTGCTTTATCTTTTCTGTAAATAACCAATAGATAAAAAGTGAAACTATTGTCAGTATTATGATGATAACGGCAGAAATATCTCCCCAATGCAAATTGAACCAATCTTTCCAAAAGGCACTTTTAGTTATAATGCCTTTAGGCCAACCAACAGCAAAAGTAAGGGATTCTTTTGGAAGAAAATCAGAAGCCTCTATATGAACTGTCTTATCTTCAAGAGCAGAGATCGTATTTGTCTGTCTGGCTCTGGTCTCATAGAGATAATAAGAAAGAGAGCTAACACCATAATTTCCTTCTGGAGGAACAACTACTGCTGTTATTTTTTTTACAGGTACATCGTAGTCAGTAAAAAGATTCCAATAGATCTCATCGTGATCCTTATAAAAACCTACTCCTCCATGAACTTTGTAATCTATGATCCATTTATGAGTTGTATTAGAAACATTATAATACCACTCAATATTTAAAGCGTTATTTTGATTGTAATAAGTATAGTATCCCCAACTGGATGGATCAGTCTTATCTAAGACCTTTGCAGAATATTCCAAAGGCTGTCCAGTTTCACCGTCTATTACTTTTATATCAGTGATCGCACTTATATCTTTATAAGGTATTGATCGATATCCTTTATTGTATGTACC
>CAZKTY010000074.1:0-1876 GCA_964555825.1 uncultured Candidatus Saccharibacteria bacterium | reverse complement strand
TTTAAAAATATGGAAAAACTGAATGTCATAGAAGCAAAAAAGGAAGAAAAGGTGGGAAATATGCCAGTAGAAGTTTTGGCTCAAGAATCAGAAAATGAACATGCCGAGGCAGTGGCCTTGGTAGAAAAGCACCGGGATTTTTTTGAGCATTACGCCAAAGGCCGGATAAAGATAGAACCAGCACCAAAGAGTGTGCCCACTTTTGCCTTTGACTTGGAACAAAATACTATTTATATAAACTCCATGTTTTATAAGAAGCTTGGCCTGTCTGAAGAGAAGACGGTTTTTGCCACCTTACATGAAATAGAACATTTTATGGAGAAATTGCAGATTTTAGCTGAAGATGGCGGAGAAAAATCTTTTGATAAGTATTTAAAAAGAATTAAGGCGTCTAAAGCTTTTTCCTTGATGGATAATTGTGTGGCGGACATTCGGGAAAACCGAGCGGTGATTGGGAAGACAAATAAAGGAATGCAAGAGCTTGAGGAAAAAACCTACAAAGAGGACTTATTTGCTGAAACAGACTTTACGGCACAATCCAGGCATATACAATTTAGTCAGGCTATTTTGCGAGAGTCACGAGTGTCAGGTGAAAAATGCCAAGTATCACCAGATGTGAGATTTGCCTTGGATGAAGTGGTCAAAGTAAAAGGTCTGATGGATATAATGACCAATCCGGAAACGCCGATGTCTATGCGTTTGAAATTGCAGGAAAAATACATTTGGTCAAAAGTGGAGGTACTTTTGAAGAAAGATATTGAAGATAAAAAGAAGCAGAAAAAAGAAGAGCAAGAAAAGAAAGATAAAGAAGATGGAGAAGAAACTGAGGGTGGTGGGGGAAATGAGAGTGAGGAAACCGACCCCAATAAAATTTTTGCGGATGAATATGTAAAAGTAGAAAAGAAATTCCCTGAAGCTGTACCGGTAGAGGAAATAGAGAAAGCTTTGAAAGAGTGGAAAGAGGCGCAAAAAGGAAAAGATAGTAAGGACAAAGCAGATGAGACTATGCCAAGAAAATTGGTGTGGAGAAAAAAGATTTGCAGGATTATCGTAAAATGGTGGATAGTTTGGAAAAAATGGTGAATCCAGAAACGGACGTGAGTGTTTTGGAAGAATTGAAAAATCTTTTTTCAAGAATTATTTCTAAGAGATTAAAAAAGGCTCTGGCGCCAAAATACCCGGTAGACGAGGGAGACGAACTGGTTGATCCAGCACAACTTATTGCGGATGTAAAATCCGGAAATCTTCAGCCAAAGGTGTGGGAAGATACGGAAATAAAAGAGAAGAAAGGGGAGAGATTTGGTGAAGTGGAAATCACTTTGGTCTGTGATCAGTCTGGCTCTATGTCCGGACAAAAAGCGGAAGAACAGAGAAAGTCTGCCGTCTTGGTTATGGAAGTTTTAAAAGAATTTGCGGAATTATGTGAAGCGGAAAAAATAAATATAGACAAGCCTCTTGAAGTAAAATCTGAAATTTACGGTTTCGGCGCCGGTGAAGATGGAAAACCAATGAAAAAGATGTCAGCTGAACTTGGTGAAGCAGAAAGAATAAATGTTTTAAAGAAGCTTTATGATGTACCAGGAAGTACAACGGATTTTAATTCTTTGGAAGCTGTAGATGCTAATCTGGATGATGAGACTAAAATAAGAATAAAAATTGGAGAATTAAAAAAGATCGTGATTGTTTTTACTGATGGTGGTAGTGATAATCCAACTAGGGTGCAAGGGGTGCTAAAAAGTTTACGTGATAGTGGGGTAGTGGCTATTGGCGTGGGAATTACGAGCGAGGGTTCATCGGTACTATCTACTTATGCACCGAACGCCTTGGTAGTGGAAGATGTTTCAAAATTACCAATAACGCTCGGTGAGCTTTTAAA
>CAZKTY010000073.1:0-1898 GCA_964555825.1 uncultured Candidatus Saccharibacteria bacterium | reverse complement strand
ATACAGGGAGGTTCTTTGTAGACATTGTCATATCAATTACAATTTTAATTATTTTCCTTATAAATTTTAGAGATAAAGGAATTGTAGATTACTTTATTTTTTTTATTCCTTTTTTAGTTTCATTATTTATTTATTTTTTGGATAAAAAAATTACAGGCAATAAAAATAAGATTGTTTATTTTATTTCAATTCTCATTTATTTTATTTTTATTGTGTCTTATTACTTATATGCTGTAGCTCATACAGGTTTCACTATTTTATAAAAAATCCGGAATTAATTCCGGATGTTATGTTCAATGAACTTTGGCTTTTAGTCTTTGTTCTCTGGGTTTCCTCTTTGTCTCGGTAGATGCCTCGACTCTGCTGACCCATGCTCTCAGATAATCTGCTCTGATCTTAGGTGTACCGCTAGGGTAAAATTCCAACTGGATTTCAGTGGGAACCGTTTCCTCGATCTGAGGCCACTTTGATTGGAAATGGAGACCAAAGAAAAGCTCGAGGTCTATTCTCAGTTCTTTGCCTTTGTGCATGACATACAGATCAGCTGTCTTTGAACCGAATCTGTTTCTGCCAGATCTTTTATTTGAGACCACAAATCGTGTGACTGGCACCAATGTTGACTCTATTGTCGTTCCTTCATTTTTCATCTTTTTTAAGACTATATTGGGCAATAACTTATGTCAATAATATTCATATTAGTTGTGATAATATCTATAAATGCAAATAAAAAATAAAAATTTAAAAAATGGTTTTAGTATTCCAGAATACGGAATAGGTACTTGGGAGATGGGAGGACGCTATGAAAGGGATAATTCGAACGATGATGCTTCAGATATAAAAGCTATTCAAGATGCAATATCTTTGGGAGTCATTCATATTGATACTGCAGAGATATATGCTGGAGGACATGCCGAGGAGATCATTGCTGAAGCAATAAAGAATGGAAATGTGGATAGAAAAAAATTATTTATCACTTCTAAGGTTTCTGGAGATGATCTGAGTTATGAAGGCATTATGAATTCATGCAAAGCCAGTCTAAAGAGATTGGGAACTGACTATCTTGATCTTTATCTCTTGCATTGGTACTCAGAAAATTTTCCACTTGAGAAATCTATTCAAGCTTTGAACGATCTAAAAAAAGAAGGTCTTGTAAAAAATATTGGAGTATCGAATTTTGGTTTGGATCATTTGAAAGATGCTGTCAGATATAGTGAGGCTCCGATCGTTTGCAATCAAGTTCATTACAATTTAAGAGTAAGAGAAATTGAATATACTGGAGTGTTTCAGTTCTGCAGAGATAATGACATTATGATAGTTGCATACAGACCACTTGATAAAGGCTCAATATTCAGACCTATAACACAAGTGCTTGATGACATGTGTAAAAAATACAATAAGACCCCCGCACAAATAGCGATCAATTGGCTGGTATCACAGGAGGGGGTAGTTACCATTGCGAAGAGTAGAAATAAAAAACATCTAGAAGAGAACTTGGGAGGACTTGGTTGGAAGATGGATCAAGAAGATATAGAGAAATTAAGTTTGGAATTTCCTGGACAAGTTATGATCTCTGATACCGTACCGTTAGGGTAATTTTATAAAATGAAAAATAACAGAATTATTATTACAGGTGATTCTAGAAGAGGTAAAAGTTCTCTAGCTAAAAAACTTTCCGGAAAATTAAATGTTGAGTTTTATTCTACTGATGATTTTTTGTGGAAGAAAAAATTTAGTGAGATGGAAGATAAGAAATTGGCAGAAAAAAATATTGGAGAGATCTATAAAAAAGATGAGTGGATCGTTGAAGGGGCGAGTATCCGAATGTTAAAAAATGGATTTGAAACGGCTGATGTAATTATTCATCTGGGATTTAGTAATATATTTTGCCAGTATTTGGT
>CAZKTY010000072.1:0-1933 GCA_964555825.1 uncultured Candidatus Saccharibacteria bacterium | reverse complement strand
GAAAAAAAGACAATGAAAAAATTGGAAAGATATTTTTCATATTTGGCTCACCTTAGTATATATCTACATCAATTGATATAGAACTTAAAAAAAATGAACCTTTTTTTATTGATGAAAATGAGATCATCAAAGAATTAGAATCAAAAAGCCTGAAAAACAATGAAAAATACGATGTGATCGAATCTAGGATCACTTCAGTCTTTGCTAATGGCTATGAAGTAAAAGATCTAAAAGGAAAACGAGCAAAGGAAATTGAAGCAAAAGCAATAGTAAACATCTCAGAAAAAAGGATACTGAATTACATCATTGGGGAAACAGTAAAATATTTTCCAGAAGCAAAGATAAGGATCCATACACTACCTTCTATCGCAACGAATGAGATATCAAATGAAATAGACAGAAATAATTTTTTATTGGTCCTTTCAGAAGATGAAATAACCGAAATATGCCTTGTCAAAGAAAGACAATCCACTGAAAGTGTATCTGTTCCTTTTGGAAAAAATAGTATTTTGAGAGAAATAATCAAAAAAGATCTTGCTGCGGATCCAAATTCCGCAGATTCAATGTTGAAAATGTACGAAGAAGGGTATCTAGAAGAAGCAAAAAAAGAGTCATTTGAGGAAGTTTTGAATGAGATCAGTAATATTTTCTTGATAATTTTAAGAGACGCCTTATTCAAGAGCTTTAAAAAAGGCAAACATCCAGAAACAATCGTGATCTTGAGTTCTTCAAAAGAGACAAATCCTATATTAAAGAAAATATTCAATGATCACTATATAAGTCGCGGAGGAGGAAAGGACTTTATAAAATTATTGTCGGCTAAAGATACTGAGCGTAGTGCTTTATTTTCCGCCGCTGTTTTAGGAATAAAAAAAATGTTTTTGTGATTTTAGAAAAATAACAACTTGGTATAAAATATAGAGGTTAGTAAATTTAAAATTCAATTTTAAAATAGATGAAAAAGGAAATGAGAGACATAGTCCCTAAGAACCAACTTAAATCTATTCGAAATATTCCTTTACCTGAAAGAACTGAAAAAAAAGAAAAGGAAGAAAAGAAAGAAAAAAAAGAGGAAAAAGAGAATGTAGATATCCCAATAAGAAAAATAACAACCCCTACCAGAGAAGAAAAAAGATCCAGAAAGAAAAATAAAGCAATATGGTTCGTCGCAATACTATCTATTGTCATACTCTTCTTTGCTGTTGGTTCTGTTTTTGGAAATGTCTCAATTACAATAGGTCCTAAGACTGTTTCGTTTAATGTGCCTCAGAACATATCAGCGAAAAAAAATCCACAAAATAATGAGATCGGATATTCAGAGATCAAACTATCGATCAGTGACACAACTTTTGTAAAAGGTTCTGACCAAAAACAAGTATCTGACAAATCGACAGGCAAGATCGTCATGTATAACAACACTGTTTCTTCTCAAAAATTAGTTAGTGGTACTAAGCTAACCACTCCCGATGGACTTATTTTTACTTTAGATAAAACAGTTACAGTTCCAGCAAGATCTATAAGATCAGGCACGACAACACCAGGCAGCGTAGCTGCAAGTATCACAGCAATTGAAGCAGGAGAAAAATATAATGTTGGCTTAACAGATTTCAATATAATAGCATTCAAAGATACCCCTAAATTCGATCAGATATTCGGCAGATCAAAGACCTCTACAGCAGGAGGAGCGGTAGGAACAATTGCAATTGTTGATCAAACACTACTTGATACATCAAGCCAAAACTTAAACCAAAAGATCGTACAAGAATTAACAAGCAAAGTATCAAAACAGCTTCCTGAAAAATTTGTCATACCTGATGGTGCTTATACAATAACTTTCGGAACATCAACTCCTGTACTCGACAAGGATGGAGCTACTATAAATACAACTGTCACAATAGACGCTTTCGCACTTGATGCAAAAAGTATTTTAGAT
>CAZKTY010000071.1:0-1988 GCA_964555825.1 uncultured Candidatus Saccharibacteria bacterium | reverse complement strand
GTGTCTGTATTGTATTTAGGGTGTATATCGGCTTTCATGAGGGCAATATTACCCTAAAAGCCTAAAAAAGGCAAATACTCCGTGAATATAAGCTAATTAGCATTCAACACATCAATATTAGCCTGCATTTTTGTCACACGAGCCATAACTTGGTCTCCATAGAATGTATTGCTTCCACTACATGATTTACCAGAATAATATCTACAAGCAGCATTTCTCTCAGCTGAGTATCCCCCGGCACTTGCCCCAAGATCAGACAAATAAACGGCTGTTGCCATTAAGGCATCCTCCGGATTCCACGGATCAACATAACTCTTACCAACATTAGCGGCAACCCTACTTCTATTAAGCATCCAAGTTGAAGGAATAAATTGAGAAGGACCCATAGCTCCACCATAACCACTACCCCCAATTGGACATGAGACCAAAGTCTTATAAGGATCTCGACCTGTCTCTTTCATTATCTGCAAGAACGGAGTGACATCTCTTGAAACTTTCATTAAATTTGACACAGGAGTTCCAGATGTTTTTTTGACTCCAGCACCGGTTGAAGAATCACTCAAATAACAAGTGCCGACGTTTGACCCCATATTACTTTCTTGTTGAATAATAGCCAAAACAAAAGCGGCTCTTACTCCGGTCTTATTAGAAGCTTCTTTTGCATAAGTTACGGCATCACCAAACTTAATTGAAGGAGTGTCTCTCAAAGCAAAGAGCGCGTTTCTAATTTCATTTGCTCTTTTTGTCTTATTACTAATTACAGTTTTATAATTTTGTTGTTCATTTTTATTCAAACTAAGTAGGGTTTGCTTACTTGCTTCAAGTTTTTTAATTTTAGCCTGCTCTTGTTCTACATTGATTTTTGCATCAACTTCTTGATTGCGTTTCTCTCCCAATTGTTCCTTAACAACTTCTGTACTCTTCTTTGCTCCCTTAACACTATCCAGGTGTAGCCCCAATGATTGTTTGATTGAGCTAAAATTATCAACATCGATAAAAAATTCTGAAATATTTTTGTTACTCAAAAAAGATTCGGCTAAAGACAAATCATCTATTTCTCTAGATCTTTGAATTATTTGAGCCATAGACTCTTGTCCTGCTCCAATCTTTTCAGACAGCGCAGTAATAGTATTCGTTTTGACTACAATATCCTTTCCCAGATTATTAATGGAAATCTCATGAGCTCTAATTTTAAGTTGGGCTTGTTTAATCTGAGCGTCAAGAATTGCAATATCTCTTGCGATAGAAGTTCCCTCTTGTTGTTTTGTATCAAGAATTTTTTGCTGATCCTTAATTTCCTGTTCAATATTAGCAAGCTCAGCACGAAGAGAGGCTTGTTGCTCCGGAGTCAAAACCTCTTGAGCAAAGGAGATTCTTTCTGAAAAGAAAAATACCCCAAACAATGCAATCACAAGGAATGCAATTCCAACTTTTACGGATCCCTTAGAAAATAACATATAGGTTTTATTATAACCAATTTGGGGTAAAACTCCAAACAACAAAAAACTCGCCGAGAGTAGCGAGTTTTTTGTTGTGTATATCTAAATTAGATTATTCTGAATCTTCACCGTCTTCATCTTTCTTTCCCTTCTTGTCTGTAACTTCAATAGCTGCCATATCAATTTCTGCAGGAGCTTCTTCTACCTCTTCTTTTGCCTCTGCAACTAGGGCAACAACTTCATCTCCGTCTGTCTTAAGAACAACTCCGGCTGGAAGTTTGATATCCTTAGCATGAATTTGTGAATCAAAATCAACAAGTGATGAGATGTCTACCTCAATGTTGTGAGGAAGATCCTTAGGCATAGCCTCAATCTCAACTTCATGAAGAACCTTAACAAGGTTACCTCCCAAAGTCTTAACAGCCTCTGAAACTCCAACGAATTCAAGAGGAACTGCAATTTCAACCTTCTTTCCTTTTTCTAGAACGTAGAAATCAACGTGTCTAATTTTACCCTTAACTGGCTCACGGTCTATATCATGGATTAGGG
>CAZKTY010000070.1:0-1988 GCA_964555825.1 uncultured Candidatus Saccharibacteria bacterium | reverse complement strand
GCTACGAACAATCTTCTTGTTAGATATCCAGCTTTTGCAGTGTTAAGGGCAGTATCAGTAAGACCTTTTCTAGATCCGTGAGTTGTAATGAAGTATTCAATCGGATTCAATCCTTCTTTTGATGAAGACAAGATCGGGAATTCAATTGTCTCTCCTGCGGTGTTCTGGATCAAACCTTTCATTCCAGACATCTGTGTGATCTGAGACAAAGAACCTCGGGCTCCTGATTTCCACATGTCATAGACAGAACTTTTCTTGTTCATATTCTCAGGAATTATCTTCTCGATCTCAGCCTTTGCTCCGTGCCAGATCTCAATATTCTTTCTTATTCTTTCCTCTTCTGAAAGCAAACCTTCATTGAATTGACTGATCGTCTCTTCTTCTTTTGCTTTTGCTTTTTCAATGATAGATCTCTTTCCTGCTGGAACTTTAATATCGTCAATTCCCCAAGTAGTTCCTGATTGTGTTACATACTTGAAACCGAAAGCCTTGATCTTATCTAGGATAGGAGGAAGTTTTCCAATACCATATTTTGACATAAGATCTGACATCAATGCTGCCATAGCTTTTTTATCTATTTCCTTGTTCAAATATGGATACTCATCTGGCAAAAGCTCGTTAAATAGGATCCTTCCAACAGAGGTCTCTACCATTTCTTCTGCAATGCTCTCGAATTTCTTTGTTTTTGGTTTTCTTATCAGTACTTTTGCTCTGAATGAAAGATTATCAAAGTTGAAGGTCGCAATAGCTCCTGATGGAGAAGTAAAATATTTTCCTTCTCCTTTTTCACCAGCAATAATAGTTGTCATCCAATATGCTCCAAGCAAAATATCAAGCTTATCTACAGATGCGATCAAATTTCCGCTTCCTGGCTTTAGAACGTTTTTGTCTGAAGCCATGATCTCACGAGCTTCTAACTGAGCTTCCTCAGAAAGAGGAACGTGAACAGCCATTTGGTCTCCATCGAAGTCTGCGTTGAAAGCGGTACAAACAAGAGGGTGAACACGGATAGCGTTTCCTTCAATTAGGATTGGCATGAAAGCCTGAATACCTAGTCTGTGCAAAGTAGGAGCACGGTTCAGAAGAACATATTTATTCTTGATGACTTCTTCGAGGATCTCCCAAACTTCAGGAGCACTATCTTCAATAAGTCTTGAAGCTCCTCTTATGTTGTAAGCAAGTTCTCTTTTTAGGATCTGAGCAACAACGAACGGTCTGAAAAGTTCAAGAGCCATGTGCTTTGGAAGTCCACATTCATTTAGTTTAAGATCAGGTCCAACGACGATCACAGATCGTCCAGAATAATCTACTCGTTTTCCAAGAAGGTTCTGTCTGAACAATCCTCTTTTTCCTTTTAGGTTATCAGAAAGAGATTTAAGAGGTCTTCTTTGAAGTTGTCCAAGACCTACAAAAGAATTTCCTCCATGTCTTATTGAGTTATCAATAAGAACATCAACGGCTTCTTGAAGAATTCTTTTTTCATTTCTAAGGATCACATCTGGAGCATTGATCTCCTTTAGTTTCTTAAGTCTATTATTTCTGTTGATCACTCTTCTATATAGATCGTTCACATCAGAAGTTGCATGTCTTCCTCCATCAAGAGCAACCATAGGTCTAAGTGCAGCTGGAATAACTGGAATTGCAGACAAGAACATCCATTCTGGCTTGATATTTGCCTCTATCATTCCTTTGATGATACCCAATCTTCGATTGATCTTTTCTTTATCCTGAGCTCCTGCATCTTCAATATCTTTTTCAAGTTCTGTCTTTAATTTCTTAAGATCAAGACTCTTGAATAGATTGTAGATCGCCTCTGCTCCGATCGAAGCTTCAAAGATAGTTCCATATTTCAATGAGTATTTATGATAATTTATCTCATCAAGAACTTTTCCAACTTTGATATTATCAATGTCACTTTTTTTTGTTACAAAAAGTTCTTTGCTAGCATCCTTTGTAGTTCTCCAGATTTGTCGTGTCTTATCAATATA
>CAZKTY010000069.1:0-2088 GCA_964555825.1 uncultured Candidatus Saccharibacteria bacterium | reverse complement strand
GTCCAGTACTGGGGCTCTTTTTTTGCCTAGTTTTTAAACTATAATAAGAATAAGTAATAATTGTAGAAAAATATAAACAACAGGCATTATAACTACACAAAAACCACACCAACAGCCTTTGAATGAAGGAAATTGGTGTGGTTTTGTGTTACACGTGGAACATGTAATGTTTTACTATCGATTATTCTCTTCGTGCTGTTGTTACATGTGTAACACGACGGATTGAATATTGTCTAAGTTATTTGATGTCGTGTTTCTTTCTGATCTCAGTAATTTGATCTTCTTCTAAGCTTTTTTTCTTAATAATCCCCTTTTTAGCTAAGTCCTCCAGTTGTTTCATGGGTAACATTGACAACTCAGAGGCTTTTTTTGACAGGTATTCTAAAGTGTTCAATTCAGGTTTTTCCAAGACTTCTTCCAGTAATGCATTCAAAACTAGTCCTATGATTGGCCCCGCTTTGATATTAAGGTTGTTTATCAGTATATTTCCATCTATTTTAAGCATTCCAACGTCAACTGGATCCAACATAACTTCTTCAATAAAAGATCTGTATTTTCTAAGTCTATAAGGGTTTTCTTTAGGCCTTCCTGTTCCCACTCTGTCGCAGGTTCTTAAGTCTAATAGATCCCAAATGTGTTCTTTTCCAACATTTACAATCATTCTTCTTACAGCAGAGGCTGTAATTTGTTCGGTATCTGAGAAAAACATGTGCCAACGTATTAACTTTGTAACAAATTCTATTGTTTTTGTTGGATATTTTAATCTTTCTAATATAACCTTGGTCATTTTTGCACCAACAACTTCATGACCATAAAATGTTATATCGCTAGTTTCACTACCTCGTTTAGTTGGTGGTTTACCAATATCATGGAATAAAGCCGCTAATCTGATATCTAACCTCCAGTTCTTGTCTGCTGCGCACTGGCAACTCCTAAGAAGGTGTTCAAAAACATCGAAAGAATGAGCCTGGTTCTGTTTCACGTGTACCGCATTTTCTAATTCTGGACAAAATATTCTTAGCAAACCCAGCTTTTGAGCCATAGCAACACCCAAGGCTGGTTGTTTAGACATTAATATCTTATCGAATTCATCTCTAATTCTTTCGCTAGCTATCTTTCTTAACCCCTTGGATTCGGAAATAATAGCATTTTGAGTGTCAATGTTAATCATGAAACCAAGCTCTGCCGCAAAACGAACAGCTCTTATAAGTCGCAGTCCGTCTTCTTTAAATCTTTTTATAGGATCACCCACGGCCTTTATTGTACTGTCCTTTATGTCCTTTATACCGCCGTACTCATCAATAACAAGGTCTTTTATAGGGTCATAAGCAATAGCATTCATTGTAAAGTCTCTCCTTAATAGATCATCCTTTATATTGTCACTAAAAGACACTTCGTTTGGGTGCCTTCCGTCAGAATAGTCCCCTTCCGTTCTGTATGGAGTGACCTCAACAATTTCAGTTAGTTCATTGTTTTTATTCACCATGTCTTCATTTTTTGACAGTTCTTTTTCTACCTCATTTATATCATCCTTTTTTACCACCACCCCACCCTTCTCCATCAGTCTAACTTTTACACTAACTGTTCCAAAGTTGTTACCGTAAAATGAGTCCTCAAATAATTCTATGATTTGATCAGGTTTAGCGCTTGTTGTTATGTCCCAATCTTTTGGTGTTCTCTTCAGTATCAAATCCCTAACACAACCACCTACTAAATACGCTGAAAAACCCGCTTTTTGCAGTTTAATTACGATATCTTGAACGTATTCAGGTATAAGTTTTTTGTCTATCCCCTCAAAAACCACACCCTTTAGCTCCGTATTTGAATTGTCCTCTAGGGCTTGTTTGTTCATTACTAGAATATTAGTACATCTTTTGATTTTTTGCTATCTATGATGTAGACTGTGACCAGGCTTTTTCAAAGATAAAGCGCGCACTCGTAGTGAAATGGATATCACACCAGTCTTCGAAACTGTTATTCTAGGTTCGAATCCTAGCGGGTGCACAATTATAATTTTATGTTATAATGGAAGGAAATGCGGGTATGGTTTAGTGGTAGAATGCGTCCTTGCCAAGGACGAGACGAGAG
>CAZKTY010000068.1:0-2101 GCA_964555825.1 uncultured Candidatus Saccharibacteria bacterium | reverse complement strand
ATATTTTTCTCGCTTCCGCAAGGAAATATATTTAGAGATAGTTATCATGAAGAAAAAGGATTTTCATATTTATCTGATGCAAAAAAAAGAATCGAGCATCTAAAAAAATCAGGTATCACACCAGATGAGTTCAGAAAAATAATTGAACATAATAAAAGATCCACGAGACGCGCTGAAAAAATAATTGTGGGTGCTTTAGAAGGAAGACTTGGAAAAGACGCACTTGATTTGGTGAAGAACACTGTAACGGAACTTTTCAAGGCGTCTGAAAAAGAAAATAAAGAAGATCCATTTCCACAAGAGAATTCAATATTTTTGCCGGTCTTGGCGTCGTATGCCAATTCGCTTCAGTCAGTTCTTATGGACGCAATTGCGGATGATGGAAAAAACACTCAAATTTCACTTTGGAAAACCAAAAATTTAAAAACAAGAGATGATGGGACAAAAACACTAAAAGAGATTTTGGATGAAGAAAAGATAGATATTTTGGCCGATGTATATGACTTGTACAGAAAAAAGATGACAAGTAAAGCTTTTTTTGATTTTGACGATATGATCCTCGACGCCATTGAATCTATTGAAAAACACCCCAGGCTCCAATTTGAATTACAAGAGCAGTATCAATATATTTTGGTTGACGAGTTTCAAGACACAAACAATGCGCAAATGAAGCTTGTTAATTTGATTTTAAATGCCCCCGTGAATGAAGGGCGCCCCAATGTGATGGTTGTTGGAGATGATGATCAGGCTGTTTATAAATTTCAAGGCGCGGAACTTTCTAATATTTTAAACTTCAGAAGAATGTTCACTGATGTAGAAATTGTTACCATGACGGACAACTACAGATCAACCCAAGACGTCTTGGACATCGCAACTCATATAATTAGAAAGGGAAGTGGAAGGCTTGAAAATCTTTTGCCTGAGCTAGAAAAAAGTCTAAAGTCTTTAAATAAGGATTTGGGTAAGGGAGCGATTGTTAATAAGAAATTGGATACGGTTTTGCATGAATCGCACTACGTTTCAAGAAAGATAAAAGAGATGATTGATAGTGGTACTAACCCAGAAGACATTGCCGTCATTGCAAGAAAGCATGAGAGACTAGAAGACATGGTTCCATTTTTGAAATCAGTAAATGTTCCAATAAGATATCAACGTGAACAAAATGTTTTTCTTGAGCCCCATGTAATGCAACTTATTATAATTTCAAGATTTATTGCAACACTTTCTCGCAAAGACTCAATTGAAGCGGATTGTTTTCTCCCGCAAATTTTGAGTTTTCCATTTTGGCAATTAGGAAGACAAACGGTTTGGGATATTTCTAAGGAGGCATATCAAAGCAGAAGAACTTGGCTTGAGGTAATGTTGGAATATAAAAATGATGCACCGCAAGCGCCACATAAAGTTTCTGAGATTGCACATTTTTTGATCGATATAGCAAATCTCTCCCTACATGAACCGTTAGAAAAGATTTTGGATATTATAATTGGCGCCCACGTGGTCTTGGTTTCAGAAAGTGAGGACGATGCAGACGCAGAAGACGCTGCAACCACAGAGGACACTGGCGATATAAAGGTATCATCTGGCGTATTTTCTGATATTGAATCTGGCGCTACGGGTGACCCATCGTCAAAAAATAAAATAAAGTCACCATTTAAAGATTTCTATTTTAATAAAGAAAAATTTGAACATTCAAGAACAGAATATTTGTCTTTTCTTTCAAGTCTCCGGGTCTTCATTAGAGCGCTTCGTGATTATGTTGGAGAACGGGCCTTAAATGATGATTCAAAATCAAGTGATACAAACGACGTCAGCTACCATTACCTAACAATTGAGGACCTCATCAAATTTGTGGACCTTAGAGAGAAAAATAATTTGCCACTTAACGATGAAAGTCCTTTTGCAAGCGGAGAAAAAGCGGTAAACCTTATTTCTGCCCATGGTGCAAAAGGTCTAGAATTTGATACGGTTTTTGTTTTGTCATGTCAGGATAATATTTGGGCGGGACGTGGGGTGAATAATAAAATAACATTTCCAATAAACTTACCGATTCAACCAGCCGGCGATGATGAAACGGATCAGATGAGATTGTTTTACGTGGCGT
>CAZKTY010000067.1:0-2130 GCA_964555825.1 uncultured Candidatus Saccharibacteria bacterium | reverse complement strand
TTCTTTAATTATCCTCTTAGCATAGTTCCTATCTACTGCTTTCTTAAATTCCTTTTTTGAAGCAATAAAAGCAAATTTTGGAATGGATCTATCCATATTTTCTTCAAGATCCTTATATTTCACATAAAAACACCCACAAGAATACTTGAGGGTGTTTTTCATTACAAAAGGGATTTCTTTAGCAGATAAGGAGTAGACTCTTTTCATTCTATGAAAGTTAAAAAAACCTTAAATTGAAAGCTTTTTTCTGCCTTTCTGCATTCTTTTCTTCATAACTCTTCGTCCGCCTGAAGTTTTTGATCTTGCTCGGAAACCATGAGTTTTGCTTCGTTTTCTCTTTTTTGGTTGATATGTTACTGACATGAGAAGAATATAGCACAAGAAGTGACTAGTGACCAGTGGCAACCAATAAAGGTCCGCCAAAATTTGAAAACAAGGACTCTACACAGTAACGAACGATGTTCTTCATCAACTAGTCTATGACTACTTTTTTGCTATTTTATTATCCACAAATTATCAACATACTTATTAACTTCAATCAAGTTCCTAAACCTGACTTAGGTAATATAATTCCAATTATGCAAGCCCTGGAAGAAAAAGATGAGGCCTGGAAAAAAGTTTTGGGAAGTATTGAGTTAGAACTTTCCAAAGCTAATTTCACTACATGGTTCAAAGGAACCTCACTAGTAAAAGTTGATGATGGAATGGTATTCGTTGGAGTACCGAACGCTTTCGTTAAAGACTGGTTGATAAATAAATACCACAAAATAATCCTAAAATATCTTAGGGATCTATCTAATGAGGTCAGGGGAGTGGAATATATGATAATTAAGGATACAACTCCTCAAAAGGTCGTCGAAAAAGAAGTAAAGAACGTTTTTTCTACAGAATTACCACTTTCAGATCTATATATAAACAAAGAAGACAA
Source organism: uncultured Candidatus Saccharibacteria bacterium (assembly GCA_964555825.1). GTDB lineage: Bacteria > Patescibacteriota > Minisyncoccia > Phycocordibacterales > CAIRYW01 > CAIRYW01. The sequence goes on along the minus strand of CAZKTY010000067.1, from coordinate 1,202 downwards.
TCTAAACCCAAGATATACCTTTGATAACTTTGTTATAGGTCCTTTCAACGAGTTAGCTTACGCGGCAGCTCAGGCTGTCATCAAGAAAATGGCTTCATATAATCCTTTATTCTTCTACGGGAACACAGGAAGAGGTAAAACACACCTTATACAAGCAATAGGAAACCATATCAAAAAAGATATTCCTTCAATAAAGATCTTCTATATCAGTTCTGATCGTTTTTCTCACGAATACACAAGTGCTGTACAGGAAGGAAAAATAAACATATTTAAGGAAAAATACCGAAAATATGATGTTTTTATCATGGATGATATCCAATTCCTTTCAAAAAAGGAGAAAACACAAGAAGAACTCTTCCATCTTTTCAATTATCTCCATGAGAACAACAAACAGATCATATTTTCTTCAGACCAACACCCTAATTACATCCCAGACCTAGAAGAAAGATTAAAATCAAGATTCGTCTCTGGAATGATCATTGATATTCCTGCACCAGATTTCGAATCAAGAGCTGCCATCATAAAAAATAAAGCCAGATCAAGGAATTTTAATCTTCCAGAGGCAACAATCGAATTTTTAGCGGGAGCAGTGGAAGGAAATATAAGAGAGCTAGAAGGAATACTGAATACCTTGATATGCCAAACCGAGTTGAAAGGAAGAGAACTTGATGTGTCTGAAGTAAAGAACCTTATAAAAGACTCAGCAAAACCCCAAAGAACAGTTTCAGTTAAAGATGTAATAAAAGTGATCTCTAAATACTATGATCTTGAGGAAGATATCTTGATCGATAAGACCAGAAAAAAGGATGTGGTAAAACCACGTCAGGTAGCAATGTATATCTTAAGGGAAGATTACAACATATCCTTTCCATCAATAGGACAAAAACTTGGAGGAAGAGACCATACAACTGTTATTCACTCATGCGAAAAGATCAAAGAAGAACTAAAGAATAACCCTGGACTTATCAGAGAACTGACAGAGATCCGTTCAATGTTGTGAACAAAGTGTTAATAAGTAAATTTTAATTTGTGAATAAACTAATAACAAATCACACAAACAAATGAACACTAAATTTATTTTAAACACACTCACAGACTTTTCAACAGGTGAATTTATAAAAAATAGTTATAAAATGTTTATAAATAAATACTTTTAAAAGATTTCCACTTATCCACACCATCTTCTTACTATTCTTATTAAA
>CAZKTY010000066.1:0-2173 GCA_964555825.1 uncultured Candidatus Saccharibacteria bacterium | reverse complement strand
ATCTAATATGTTATCAGCGACAATAATACCACCTATTGGCATATGATTTATAAGAACATCAAAATACTTACCATAATTTTCCTTATCGGCATCAAGAAAGATAAAATCAAACGTCTTGTCTTTAGTTAAATTAGCCAGATAATCCTGCGCTGTACCCTCTACCAATGAAATATTTTTTAGACCAGCATTATCAAAGTTTTCTTTTGCCAACACAGCTTTGTCATGCAAACTTTCCAATGATGTAATTGTATTTTCAGTACCAAGGGCGAGGTGTATCGTTGAATAGCCTACCGATGTCCCAATTTCAAGAATAGATTTTGGCTTAAGCGAGGATATAAAATACATTAAAAATTCTGCGCTATCTTTTGGTACTGACCAAAATCTTATAGGTTCACCCACTTCTTTCTGTCCATGAATTTTAGTGTCAGAATTAAGTTGTAATTCCCACGTTTCTTCCTTGCTTTCAATTTCGTCTAAAACTTTTTTTATATCTTTATTAATTTCAATTTCGCTAATTTGTGGATTGTTAGAAAAATCTAATCTTTGATAGACCTTATTAAGTAATTTTTTTTGAATTTCAAAATCAATGTTATTTTTGTTCATAGTAGAATGGATATTGTTCGTTTTTAATAATAACTGGCGTAAAATCAGAGTTGTTTTTTACTTCAATTTCGTATCTAACTGAAACCTCACCGCTTTTCTTTATAATACCTACCCCCATCCATGGAAGCAAAAAAGTTGTCTTCTTAACAAGATAAACACCAATTTGTCCTTCTTTTGGGTGAACTGTCAGGCGAATACCATTGGGTACACTCCGATTGAAAAAATCTAATTTTTCAAGTGCGTGTTGAACGGCCATGTACTCAAAGGTACAAGTATCAGCTCTTTTGTCTATGTCTTCTTTAATTTTGCATACCTCTTCAGACAAACCAGTGCCATCTTTATTGTTAAGTTCTAGAAGAACATCTTCTGGTATATCTGAAAGATTTATGTTGTCATGGGAAGATTTTTTAATAACCAAAATCTTTTTGTTGGTATCTTTTTCGGTAAGCCACAGGTTCTCCATTTCTTTTCTGGCTTCATCATAAATTTTGGGAAAATCACTGAATTGCTGCAACTCCTCAAACGCATCCCTAAGTTTTATTACATCATTGAACCCAAGGTTTTCTACAAAGTTTTTTAAGGATGCAAAATATCTATCGGCATCATCTTTTGAATGAAGAAAATGTCTATAATACAAATGCCCATCATGAAATATATGAAATTGCGCTCCTTTTGGATACACTTTTGTAATTTGAAGATTTATCTCATTGAACTTGCAAAAAGAAGCTACTTCAGCAAGGTCTGCATCACCCCTACTTGATTTTAGTGGATTTTTAATCTTAAAAGGAAAGGCTGGAAGCATAAAACAAATTGGTTCATTTCTCGCAATGAAGTAATTTATTTTATTTAGAAATTCCTCGGAGTATTTTTCAAGATTTATAATGTGTATTGAACCAGCTCGGTATTTTGGCGATGTAATAATACGCAATATTTTTTCTGCAACAGTACCTGTTTTCATAAAATCTTTTTCTTGTAGGAAAACAATCCCATCCGCGTACTTCTCCCTAAACCCGACAAAATCAAAACTATCAATAATAATTGGTTTTACTTCCTGAACCCCTTTTTGAAGATTAACCCCGAACTTTGTGCTAGTCATTTGCACACGAGATACATCATAGTCAGTAGGAAGTGTTATTTTTTCTAACTGTTCTTTGTTCATTGGTGTTAATTATACTTTACTATTCTTTACATAGCAAGTAGTTAAATACTACCAGCTATTCTTTTTAATACGACCCTATCTTCATCTGAAATGCCTACCTGATTCTTATTATCGCCTTGATTCTTTAGTCTTAGGACAATCTCAATAGCATTCTCGTTACTCATACTGCCATAGCCATAAGAACCAAAAGTGGTGCCTATGTTAGCGTGTCCGAGGTTAAGACTGATTGCTTTCTTCTCTTCTTCCGTAAGTCTTATCTTACTTAGAATGTTTACTACCGAGTGGCGAAGTGAATGTGGATTAAAATAACGTAAGCCAGCATTTATACATCTCTTTTCAAAAATTTTTCTAGCACCATTCGTACCACTCCAAAATCCTTTACTTACAAATTCTTTACTATAAGCGTTACTT
>CAZKTY010000065.1:671-2233 GCA_964555825.1 uncultured Candidatus Saccharibacteria bacterium | reverse complement strand
CCATATGATGAAATAAAATAATACGGGGCTTGTTTACATTTTGACTCACAACATCTGAAAGATCTTCGCTAACTTGATAGAAATAGTATCCATTTTCCATCTTCATCTTTTCAGCCAAATCTTTAAGATCGGTTGTCGGTGGAACAATCAGCATATCATCAAAACCATTTTGTTTGATAACTTCTTCAATTTCGGCTTGATTTCTTTCCCATAAATCACGGACAGCGTCCTCAAAATCAGCTGGCAGGTCTATGTTGGTTTTTTGATAGAAGGAAATAAAATCTTGGAGTTTGGTTTCAAAATCTAGCGTTATAGTTTCTTTATGTCCATCAGGATGAGTATATTCTGTAGAAATTTCCGAAGCTTGATTTTTCTTTTCCTTACCAAAAAGCTTACCCATTTTTTCCTTGAAATTCTTACTAAAATCATCCCCTTCTTCATTACCCAAAAGCGCCTCAGCCTGACCTTTTAGTATTTCTGCTCGCTTACCAAAAGGGTCAAGCATCACCACTCCTTTTAAGTCTAAATGTCTTACCGCTCCGCTTTCTTTTTGAAGTTCAGCCACCGCTTCTTCCCCACGCATCGCTTTAGTATTTAGTTTGAAAATATCTTCTGGCAAATCTAATTCTTTTAGATCTAGAGTAAGCAAAAAGCCTTTTGATGCCAAAATCTTGGCTGCCAAAACCCGGTCTTCTTTTGGATATTCTTTGAAAGTTAGAGCGGTCTTGAATCTCTCATCCAAAAACTCAGCAAAACTCCTTTCCTGACGGCCAGTTTGTTTTTCAATCAGCCATGAAGATAAAATCGCCTCTACCGAACCCTGGGTCATCACAAATTTTTTCAAAGAATAAACTTTTCCCGAAGCGTCCATCGCTCCAGCTCGGTGGGCCACTTCCTTATTTGTTTCGTTAGTATAACTTTCTTGAATTTCAGACATTACTTTACACAAATTTGGCAAGGTAGTATTCAAATCATAAAAAGACATATCCAAAGAACCATCTCGGTTTAACAAGCGGGAAAGCATAATGTCATAAGATTCATCTGGCGGAGTATATCTGACTTCTAGGTTATTTTGTTCAAATTCGCGGGTAATTTCCGGAGGTAAATCTTGTCTTTCCGGATTTTTCTCAGATTTCAAATTGGCAGTAAAAATCATCTGGAAACCTGGTCTAATTTTAGTCATACCATCACCAACTATATTTACCTTGTCCCCAACCTTCGCATTTAAAACGCCCTTTATAGAAACCATCTGATCTTTTGGTAATGCCGTAAACTCGTCAAAAATAACAGTTTTACCCTCAAGCATTGCCTTACCTAATGGACCATATTTTTCTACAGTTTTTATATGACCGTCTTTATCGGTTTCTATACCCATCTTACTCCAAATATTTGACTCTTTGGTTTGTGGATTACAATAAATCATCTCTGAATCCTTACCAGTAAAATGCGTAGCGGCAAAACGAGCGAGAGATGTCTTACCTGTTCCAGTTGGTCCATGAAGAAACATCGGCTTGCCGGTGAGCATTCTGTCACCTATCGCTTCCAAATATCTTTCTACGCTT
>CAZKTY010000065.1:0-661 GCA_964555825.1 uncultured Candidatus Saccharibacteria bacterium | reverse complement strand
CGTAATACAGATATGACCGCTTTTAGCTAGATTTTCTTTGTATTCTATAAGTTCAGTTTGGCGTAAAACAAGAGGATCAGTTTCAGCGAGTTTTTCTTCATCAACTCGGATTTCGTCTTTAATGGTTTTTAAAACTGCCTCGTTTCTTTTCTTAGCCGAAAGTGTAGTATCCGGACTCAAAAGCTCAAACATACGGCGCATTCTAAAATCCTTGAGATCAGCAATATTTTTTAATATTTTTCTAGTCTCACCCACCTCTGGTGTCACTTTTAAAATCTCTTCATAATCAATTTGGGCATGATCATCTAAAATTTGCTCATATTCAGCTTTTTGTTTTTTCAAAGCCTCTTTGGCACCCTTCAAACCGCCAAAATCAGCTACTTTAAATTCAGAAGCTTGCTCATCCGCCTCGGCTAATGGTTCTTTATAATGTTTGTTAAAAATAGCACCACTTCTTCCGTCAAGTTCAGAAATAGCCTGACGGAGCTCTTTTCTATTTTGTGAAACCTCATGAAAATTAACAGCACTTTCCGCGCTATCATTTTTCGGTGTTTCAAAATCAATTCCTTCTTTCATAACATAAATAATAACATGATATGAAAAAAATTAAAACAAAAAAACATTTCCTGTAGATATTTCAGGTATTTATGGTATTTTTATC
>CAZKTY010000064.1:0-2265 GCA_964555825.1 uncultured Candidatus Saccharibacteria bacterium | reverse complement strand
CAGAGCTGTAGAGAGTTTCATCGAATCCCTCATCACGTTCTTCTTTGGTTTCTTCGCTATCTTCCATAATCATCACTACATTATAATGATCTGTACCTTCAATCGACACTCTGCCATTTTTGGCGTCCCATATAACCTCACCATCAACATTGTATCCGCCACAATCAGCAAAACTGCCGTGGCGACTATAGATGGGACTGGTCAGAGGTTCTTCTAGGTTTTCTTTGATGCTATTCTCAAGATCATCATTTTTGGTAGATGGTTGGAAGCTCATATAGTCCATGCCCCCACTGTCTCCACCACCGCTATAATGCACAGTAATTTTATCTAGTCCGACAACCTTCATATAGGCAAAAAGTCGGCTCTCAAAACTACCAAGAGATAGGCTGTCGAAAAGTTTTGTATCCATGTTTTTATACGTTCCAATCATGTTTTTATTACCACCAGCTATCATAGAAAACCAACAGTCCATTGTCTATGGCTTCTCTTGCTTTAGCGATGAACAGCATATCCTGTTCCATAGACTCATCATCTGGAGGAGCGTTGCCAAAAAAGAAACCAGTGGTTGTTGGCAACTTTTTAGCAATAATATCCTTCTCCAAGTTATCCAAGTCTTCCTTGGTCAGTAGGAGTTTGCAGCAGTTGAAACTCTCCTGTTGTCCGCCTTTCTCACGATACAAACCTTCCATCCATCCATGAAGATCGTGATGCTTGCGCCAGTAAAAGACTTCTTCTGCCTTCTCACTTTCAAGCAACTTGGCATCAGTCTCCAAGACTTCTTCCAACTGAGAAGGACGAACAGAGACAGCGTACATGTCCAAACCCATATTTTTTCTCCTGTAGCGTTATACGAATGATTCAAATTTTTATTTTAATGCCTGAAAATAAAGGACTTACGACAAACTTACGACAAAATAAATTCTAATTTGATGTAAACCGTTGGTACTAAAGGACTTACGTCAATTGACCTTAAGGCTTTTGCTCTAAGTACTTTAGTACCAAGGACTTATGGCGACTGACATTTATTTGGAATTTTAAAGTCAGTTTTCAAGATAAATATCAGGATGATGGGATCTTATAAAATAATATTTATAAGATGGACTTAATATACAATAATAATTAATTAGTCAGTTTAATTGACTAATTAATTATTTGTGCAATGGGTTTGAGATTTTGCCCGAAGCAAGATTGAGAAAGAAGTCGTTATGTTTGAACTGGTAGAACAAAGCACCTTGGACGTAATTATAAATAACTCTTTTGGCACTTGATCTAATGATATTATTATAAATTTCTTTTTCTTCTGTTTTTTCAACGCTCTTCATAAGTAGAAAATTATACACTGATTCTGGAATGTGGTCTTTGATTCCAGTGGATAGACTCTTTCCCAATTTTACATCTTGGGGGCCGTAATTTATAATATTTTTGACTTGTCGAATATATTCTTTACGCTTTTGTTGAAACTTCTTCCAATCAGTTTCATAGTTCCAAGAGTATGGACTGTTCAGCAGTATTGTCTTGACTCTTTTGGTAGGCTTTGTTTTTTCTAAAAAGAGTACGAAGTCAATGACTGAGTATGTATAGTCTGCTCCATAATGCCAGCAAGTATCAACGCCCCTAAATTCTTGGAAATTGCGCGACTCATCAGATTCCATACTAGCACTATAATAAATATTTAGTCCTTCGTATTTTTTGCCAATACATTTAGCAATCATAGAATACAATTCAATTTCTGGCCCCTCTAAGATTGGTTTGCAACAACAATCACCAAAATGACTAATATCAGACAAACCGTGATAATAACGGGTAGAGGCAGGAAGTGCTGGGCAGGATAATTCGTGTATCATTCGTCTTCCAATAAAAGAGATATCAGATCAATTGTTTTTCTTAGGTTTTCTTTATTTTTACTGGCTACTAAATCTTCTTGTTCTTTTTGATTATTATAAATATTGTCAACATCTTGCCTAGTTAGAGGCTCTATCCTTACTTTTTTTTTTGGCTGAACCACATCTTCGACTGCACCTTGAATGATGCTCATCTTCCAAGCAATCAATTCAAGAACATGAAGGTCGAGAGAATGGTCACTTACCATACGAACGATTTCAATTTTATTTGATTCCTGACCAATTCGACAGATTCTATCTTCTGCCTGTTGGTTTGCACCGGGAACCCAATCAAGATCGACAAAGATAGCCTTCCAAGCATGGGTGAGGGTAATACCAACACCACCTGCCTTGATGCTAACAGCCACTCCCTTGAGTTTTCCAG
>CAZKTY010000063.1:0-2283 GCA_964555825.1 uncultured Candidatus Saccharibacteria bacterium | reverse complement strand
AAAAATCTGGAGGGTTGTCTAAGGCCAAAAAGCTTCTTCGAGAAGACATGAAAGTTGCTCCTCAAAAAGGTTTTGTAAATGAAATTGCAATAATAAAAGAAATGGGTCCTGTCTATGAAGAAATTGCTAATTCATTTGAACAAGTAGAGCAATCTAATTTAACTATTAATCAGAAGATTCAAGAAATTTCTCTTGAGGAAGACCCATACAAGAGAATGGTTTTAGAGCGAGTTGTGAAGAGTCTTACTGTTAAAAGAAGTGCGTATCAAGAAATATATCAATCTGCCGTCACAAAGGATCCAAAAATTGCTAGGGCTCACACCCTTGTGGAGTATAAGAAAGGATTGCATTCAGAAGGCCATATTGCAATGACTCCAAGCGTTGCTAAGTATGTTGAAGAAATAGAAAAGAAAATGCGTACAGGTGATCCAATGTTTCTTCATGGTCCAACAGGGACAGGTAAGACTTCTATTGCAAGGTTGGCCGCAGAAGAGCTAACTGGAAAAACTGCAGAGATGGTCTATTGTAATCAACAAACAAGAGAGTCAAATATTTGGGGTAAGACTGGTGTAAGAGGAGATGGTAAAGGCGGGTCTGAAACTTTTGATATATTGGGACCACTTGCGAGGGCTATAAAAGAAGGTAAACCAATAATTTTTGATGAATTTAATTCACTTGAAGAGGATCAAATGAGAATTATTAAAGGAGTTTTTGGTTATAAACCAGGAGATGAAGTACCAATTACAGGAAATGGCAAGATAAAAATGGCACAAGGTTTTCAAATAATTTGTACAGCTAACCTTAAGTCTGAGAAGCACACAGACAGAAGAGATTTACCAGATGAAATCAAGAGAGAGTTTGAACAAAACAACATAGAGGTTAATTATAATCCAAAACATGAAAGTTTTGATATTATGCTTGCTCGTCTTATGAATCAAAACGGGTCTATTGATTTATCTTGGCACGATATGAACGTAACCCTTCCAAAATTTGCCGAAGCAATTGAGAGTATTCAGCAAGCCTATTCTGGAAATTTAAGCGATGATGAAGCGAAATCAATTGGAGTGATGAATGCTTCAAATGCAAAATCAGAGCTTAAAAGTTTTGTTATGACACAAGGTTCTGTTGAATCAATTTTAGATCAATGGAAAATTGAAACAAAAATTGCCAAATCTGGAAAAACTAATGAAGGTAGCAAAACTTTTGCAGAATTTATAGATGAAAGATTAAAGACAGCTCTAACATTTAAAGCCTATAGCCAAGAAGATAGGGTCCTAGCTGCAAAAATATTTGCACTAAAAGGATTTTTAAAAACAGTGAGTGCAGAAGAAATGAACCTCCCAAAAGATATTTTTAATGGAGTTAAAATAAAAGCGGAAAGAGGTGGGGAAGAGGAGGTTGAAGAGTTAAAAGAAAAATCCTTAAAGATTGTACATATTACTTTATCTGAAATTGCAGACCTGGATCCTTTTGACATTCGTCCTAATAAAATTAATCCACTAGAAGATTTTTCTACAGACCATGAGTCATTGGAAGGGGATGATTTTTCAAAATCGTTAGAAAAGAGATTAGCTAAGATTAGAAAAGGAAAAAGAGAGCAGGTTGATTCAATTACCGCAGAGTACACTCGGACAAATCCAGAAACCAACGTCATAGAACACCAAGAATCCATAACTATAAACATAGAAGAAAAACTCCAAGAATTCATCTCTTTGTATCAAGAAACAGGAATAGACCTCTCTCCTGACTTTGAAGATCAAATTAAAGAAATATGGTCCAGACAAAATGCAGAAATACAACAAGCAATAGAGGAAAATGGGTTTGATGATATTATTATCGCCCCCGCAAACATCCCACTAACTGAACTTGCAGAAAAGATGAAGATGGAAAATGGAAATTACACAAGTGGAAATTTTGATGCTGGTGGAGGCTTTGCAGGAGCAAAAAGTATGGGTGTAGATGCTCCACGTATTATTCTTGTCCACAAAACTCAAAACTTAGGAGAAAGATCAGAACTTGCATCGACGCGTGGAATCAAAGCGGAAGATATTAATATTGAAGAATCACTGTCACTTGATGACTACATAATCTTTCAAAGACAATTCTTTAAAGAAACTGGAAAACACCTTGATGTAGACGGTTTGACATGGACACCTCGTACTAAATCTGGCGATCGTTTTGTCTGCTCCTACTGGGGCTCCGATGGCATGCTGTATGTCGACGCCTTTGATGCTGGCCGTTCCATCTCCATTTTGGGCGTCCGTCCCTCCCGCTATTTTTATT
>CAZKTY010000062.1:0-2507 GCA_964555825.1 uncultured Candidatus Saccharibacteria bacterium | reverse complement strand
TTGCCTTCAAACGTACACTCCGGCTGAAGCCGGAGGTTTTTCCTTATAACAAAAATACCACCTTTTTGGTGGTTATTTTTGCGAGTATCTCTCTTTTTGTTTTTCTTTCTATTTCTAACGCTAAACCATGAGGATTATTGCTATTTCTTCATAGAAACCTTCTCCCAAATACTATCTATGGCTTTTGAAGCTTGTTCTCTTCCCCCAAGACCAAAAGCTAATCCAAATGCTAATGATAAAGCTGAAACAATACCAATAAACAAGATTTGAATTAGACTAGGAGCGATATTAAGTTCAACCAATACGGCTAGAACTGCAAAGATAATAATCGCCCACTTTGCTAGAGCTCCCAATGTTTTTGAAGATCTTAGATGTCCTGCAGATGAAACTGCTGTTACAAGCTTCTCCACAACTTCGCCAAAAATAATTGAAACCAACATAATCAAAACTGCAATAATAACCCTTGGTACATAACCAACTAAAACAGTCTGCATAAAATCAGCGACAGCGTCTAATCCTAAAGCTTGAAGTGCTGCCAAGAAGAACAAAGCGATTATAAACCACTTTATTAAGCCCTCAATAAATCCAGCTGTATTTAGTTTGATACCACCCTTATTAAGAAGTCTTTCTAACCCCATTTCTCTAAAGAAGCTATCTAGTTTTAACTTACCAATAACTTTACCGATGATCTTACCAATGAAATCTGCTGCGATCCATCCTGCGGCAAATATTAGAACCGCAACAATCACAGTCAAAAAAACATAAACAACGCTAGAAGCAGTATTGAACCACACTTCTCTCATTGCACTACCCCAAGTTTGTATTTGAATCATATATTATGTAAAGAATAAAAATATTATATGATTCCTGTCGACAGAATTACCTATCGACCGAATCAGATAATATTTAATCTAATAAAAGGGTGACAACCCTTACATATAATTATATCACGATGAGAAAAATTTATACGAAAAATATCACCACTCTCTAAGAGCACGGTGATTTTCTGCTGAAAATCCCCTCTGCTCACTGCAGTTCGCAAGTCTCTTAGAGAGTGGTGATATTTTTCAACAACTCACCTCATCGTAATACTAATTTAGATAAGATGGAATTATCTAAACAAATTTAGCTTATCCAAGACAACCTCATGAGGGTAATCTAGAACGTCTCTAACTAGTCTATCCCCTACTCCTAGTCTATATTTAAGATCCGCACTATTTAGAACAGCAAATCTAATTTCCTTTCCGACCTCCGCTTCAATATTAGACATTATAGAGTCTGTTGATGTCTTCTTTGCATTATCTGCAACAATTAAGATATCCAATCTACTTTCTGCTTGTTCTTTAAATAGACCTGACAGAACAACTAATTTTAATTTACCGATTTTTGAAAGTTTTTTAATTATTGATTGAGGGGTGATCAAACTTGTTTGCAAAAGTAATCTTTGAAACTCTACAAGATATGGAAATTTCTCATTAATAGACCAAACTACCTTTCCATTACTTCTTGTTGCTTTTTTTATTACCCCAGCCTTAAGTAAAAAGTTTAATTCTTTTCTTGCACGAGTTGCTTCAACTTTTGTTCTTGCAAAAACTTCATTAGGAAGAAAAGCTGTTGACTCATTAAACAAAAAGAGGCGCATAAGTTTAACTCTTGGGGCCCCACCAAAGATTTTTTCTAGATAATCCATACATATACTGTACCAAAGACTCGCAAAAAAACAATATTGTTAAAGCACAGTTACAGTTGCCGTGCCCTTAATGATAAACTACCCAAAACAAAACACCCGAGAGTTGCCTCCCGAGTGTTTTGTAAGCTTTAAATTAGCTTTAGTTGAATAGGGTTGAAAAGTGGGGCTTATTTAAGCTCTACAGTTCCTCCAGCTTCTTCTACTTGCTTCTTAAGAGCCTCAGCATCTTCTTTCTTCATTCCAGCCTTAAGTGTTGAAGGAGCAGCGTCAACTAGATCCTTTGCCTCTTTAAGACCAAGACCTAGAACTTCCTTAACAACCTTAATAATAGAAATCTTGTTTGCTCCAGCATCCTTTAGATTAACATCGAAAGATGTTTTCTCTTCAGCTGCAGGACCAGCTGCAGGACCAGCAACAGCAACAGCTGCGGCTGATACTCCAAACTTTTTCTCTAGGAATTTCACAAGTTCGTGAAGTTCTAAAACTGTCATTTTTTCTATTGAGTCAACAAGAGCTTTAAAATGTGCAGGTGTCTCTACTGATACCTCTTCCTTCTTTGCTTCTGCTTTAACTTCAGCCTTAGCTGGAGCCTCTGCTTCTACAGCAACTTCAGCAACAACGTCTGTTGTAACATCTGCTACCGGTGTGTTTGTATTTTCGTCCATAATATTTATTTTAATTATTTTTAATTTTTAACTTTTCTTTTATTAATCTTTTCGATTTAATTTGACTCCTTCTTTTCTGCTATAGCATTTATTGCAACAACAAAACCTTGAATTGGAGAGTTGATAACGTTGAGGAACATAGACAATAGGCC
>CAZKTY010000061.1:0-2541 GCA_964555825.1 uncultured Candidatus Saccharibacteria bacterium | reverse complement strand
GACTATGTCAGAAGGATCTTTTTTCTTGAGGTTTAAAAGATTTTTCATGGGGATTGGTGTTTATATTTTAGCATTATTTTAAAAAAACAAAACACCAATTAAGCATTGACGATTTGTGGATAACACAAAATCAGCATATCAAAACCCTACACTGATATATTTAACTTTTTATACTTTAAAGAAAGTGATATATTATTGAGGTCAATTAATAGTACTAACAAATAATCCACAAAAAATGAGAATTTTCAAAAAAATAAGTGATGTGAGTATCCCAGGAGCAATCCTTTTTTCAGGACTCTTGATCAGTCTTTCTATCTTCTTTACCACATATTTCTTTTTTGGAGGATACAACAATCGTCAAAAATTATTCTTGACCACACCTCCACAGCAGCAAAGATTTATCCCTCAGCAAAATAACGTGAATAATAATTCAGGACAGCAGCCACAGGTAGTATATCCATCAAACTTCAATCAACCTTCAGTTCCTGTAAACACAGCTACAACCACTACAGTAAAACCAACAAGTACGACAAAACCTGTCACAAAGACAAAGTAGAAAAGAACTCAGCTTAAATAACAAAAAAATATCAAGGTTAAACCTTGATATTTTTTTGTTATTTTCAAAATGAAAATAATATTACCAAGAGCGAACCTTTGGAAAAGAAGCTCAAGATCTCTATTAGTAGTAAAATTAGCGCACTTTCCAACCTTCTTTGGAATTCAAAGCTAAGGTAAGTCTATTCATGATCTCCTCAATCTCCTTTTCAACGAGAGTTCTGTTAAAAGACTGAAAGATCAATCTGAAAGCGTAAGAGGTCTTCTTCTCTCCTTTTTCATCGGTCTTTGTAAACACATCAAAAAGATCACTTTTTACCAAAAGTTCTCCAGCTTGGATCTTTATATTCTTTAGGACCTCTTCCTCTTTATTTTCACCTGGAACAAAGACCGCAATATCTCTGACAACATAAGGATAGATTGATATAGGCTGATATTTTTCAAATTTGCTTTTAATATTAAGAGATACATCATCTTCACCTTTTACAAGACTTGTAACAAAATCTAGATCAATTTCAAATACTCCGTCTTTATTATTTATTGTGCCAATCTGTTTTGAACCACTCATGATCAACCCTCCAGAATCATCTATTGTACAGACAGTATTTAAATTCAGATCAAGAGTCTTAAATAATTCATCACGAATATCTTTTATCTCATCATTCGGTCTTATTTTTGACTTTTTGTTCTTGTATGAGATCCCAATACAGAGAGAATTTTTTTCTGTATCCTTCAAGAATATCTTCCCTATCTCAAATATCCTTATTTCGTTAATTCCTAAAATATCAGAATAATTCAAATTGAAAGAAAGTTTTTCTTCCATCGCATCAGTCAAATTTGTCCTAAGCTGTCCTTTGTCTGAAGCTAAAGGATTTGCTAATTTTATTTCCCCAGACTCTTTCAATGAATAAGTGATCACTTCTGAGAAACCTTTCTGAACCAAAAAATTCCTAATTCTATTTTGAACAGAAATATTTTTATTTGGAACGTAAAGATCTTTTATCTCTGGAACAGAACCTGGAATATTATCGTATCCAAATATCCTTCCCACTTCTTCAGCAATATCTTCCTCGATATTTATATCCTTCCTTTCAAGCGGGATCCTGACAAGGATCTTATTTCCTGACATCTCTGCTCTAAGTCCTGCCAAATTCAGAGTCTCAATTATCTTTGAACTTTCGATCTCAATCCCAAGCATATCGCTTATCTTGCTGAATGGGACTTCTATAGATCTTTCAGATTCATCAGAGAAATTCTGATCGTCTATTTCACCAATGCTTAGTGAATTATCTTCTTTTGCAAGAAGAGATAAAAAGTAATTCATTCCTTCAAGTGCTTTTGAAGTTGAGACATTATTCTCAAATCTCTTGGATGATTCAGTTCTGATAGCGAGCTTGTTGGACATCTTTCGAATATAAGTAGGATCAAAATTTGCCGCTTCAATTATTATTGAATTTGTGTGCAGTCCAACCTCCGCTCTTTTTCCTCCTTTGATACCAGCAATGACCAATGGACCATTATCATCTGCTATAAGAAGAGTTCCTTCCTCAAGATCCACCTGTCTTCCATCCAAAAGCTCTATCTTTTCTCCTTTTTTTGAAGGTCTGACCTGTATTGGACCTGCGATCTTTGAAGCATCAAAAACATGCATCGGTTCACCAATATCAAACATAACAAAGTTTGTAAGATCCACTGCAAGATTGATCGATCTTTGTCCAATTGAGGTAAGTCTTTCTTTAAGCCAGGCAGGAGAATCATTTTTTGATATATTCAAAACTTTTGCAGAAACATATCTTCGGCAAAGTTTTTTTTCTTCTACAATAACTTCTTGCTTTGGAAGTTCAAAACTTCCTGCATATTTTTTTTCTTTTGGAATGAATTTAAGATCCTCCTTTGAAAATCCAGCTCCAACTTCTCTGGCAAGACCTTCATATGAAAGCGCATAGCAAGCTCTATCTGGCAAAACTTTCACATCCAAAATAAGAT
>CAZKTY010000060.1:0-2593 GCA_964555825.1 uncultured Candidatus Saccharibacteria bacterium | reverse complement strand
ATGATATGCTTTTTTATTTTGAGATATTATTTTCATACAATTTCTTTATTCCTTTTCCAGACCCATATTTTGATAATTGGAAAGAAGTTGGTATTGATAGTAGCGACGATTTAATTAGTTTTTTCCAAAATGATTCCAAAATTGAATCAAACAAAATATTTTGGATTGGATCAAATACAAATAGTACTAGAGTAAAACTTAAAGAAATAGCAACGGAAAATCCTGAAATTTTTGACGTTGAGATCATG
Source organism: uncultured Candidatus Saccharibacteria bacterium (assembly GCA_964555825.1). Taxonomy (GTDB): domain Bacteria; phylum Patescibacteriota; class Minisyncoccia; order Phycocordibacterales; family CAIRYW01; genus CAIRYW01. Next base: position 2,345 of record CAZKTY010000060.1, on the reverse strand, counting down.
GAGTGGAATAGAGAAAATAATAGCCAATTAAAATCTAAAACCAGATATGTCTCTTTAAAAGATCATGCAAAATATAAATATTTAATAGATTTACCTGGAATAGGCTATTCAGCTAGAATCAAGTGGCTAGTGGCTAGTGGCAGACCAACTTTTATTGTCGAAAGGAAAATAGTAGAGCCTTGGTTCGAATTAATGAAACCAATGATACATTATATTCCAATTAAAGAGGATCTATCAGATATCTTGTACTGGTATAATATATTAGAAAATGATGAAAAACTGTATAAAAATATATCAGAAAATGCAAAAAAATTTGCAAGGGAGAATCTTCTCCTTAAGAATCAAATAGATTACTCATTACAATTTATTAAATAATCATATGAAAATACTACTAGTTGGTCCCGGTATAATGGAGATACCCAGCAAAGGATGGGGTGCTGTCGAGACCGTAGTTTGGCAATTAAAGATCCATCTAGAAAAACTTGGGCACGAAGTTGATATATTGAATAAAAGAGGTCTAAAAGCAGCACTTGATTCGAATCCAAGATCATACGACCTGGTCCATCTTCAATATGATAACTTGGCAGGTCTTTGGATCATGCTTTCAAAATTACTAGGATTCAAACTTGTTATCACAAGTCATTATGGATATTCTGCATGGCCTCGCAAATGGCATAGATCATACTGGCCAGTATTCTTTAAATTATTATTCTCACCTGCATTGATCGTCCTCAGCAATGAGATAAAAAATAATTTTCTCCGTTTTCATTATAGAGGTTTTATTGAGGTCCTCCCTAACGGAACTGAGATCAATGATATTGAATTCTCAGAGAACCCAACAAAAGATCTTATTTGCCTTGGAAAGATAGAGGTGAGAAAAAAACAAGCTGAACTATCTGAAATATTCTCATTACAGAATAAGATAGACCTTGATTTCGTAGGACCTATTGTTGATCAGAAATTTCACACGAATGAAAAATCAACCCACTACTTAGGCTCTTGGACAAGAGAACAAGTTAGAAAAAACCTGACAAATTATAGAGCTTTTATACTTTTAAGCGACGGAGAAGCACATGCTTTAGTCACAGGAGAAGCTCTAGCCGCAGGCTTATCTTTGATCATCTCAAAAGAAGCCTCTGCAAATTTGGATCTAAGTCAGCCATTCATCCATGTAGTAAAAGATGAAAATGAAGCTCTGAAGATCGCAAACAAAGTTTGTGAGGAAAATAAGGTCTATCGCTCCAAGATAAGAGAATATGTTAAAAATAATTTTGATTGGAACATTACAGCAAAAAGATATACTGAGATAGCAAAAAAAATAGTAAAAAAATGAAAATTGGCATTTTATATATTTGCATCGGAAAATACAATATCTTTTGGAAAGATTTTTATTTAAGTTCAGAGAAATATTTTATGCCAGGGACGGAAAAACATTACTTTATTTTTACCGATTCTCCAGAAATAGAATTTGAGAAAGACAATTCTAAGATCACAAGAATATTCCAAGAGAACTTAGGTTGGCCCAACAATACTCTCAAGAGATATGAAATATTCTTAAAGATCGAGGATAAGCTCAAAGAATTTGATTATCTATTTTTCTTTAATTCAAATGTCTTATTTGTTGAAAAGATAAATAATGATGAGATATTGCCTAGCGATAAAGAATCTATCATTGCATGTTTACACCCAGGATATTTCAACAAAAGTATAAAGAAATTTCCATACGATCAGAACAAAGATTCAACTGCCTACGTTGACCCTAAAGATAGAAAATACTATTTCCAAGGGGCTTTTAACGGTGGTAGAACTCTCCCTTTCATTGAAGCTATGAAAGAAATGAACAAGAATATATCAATAAATGAAGAGAGAAAGATAATCACACCTTGGCAAGATGAATCACACTGGAATAAATATTTGAACGGAAGAAAGGACATAAAGATATTAACACCTTCATATTTGTATCCTGAAAATTCAAACATACCTTTTGAACCAAAGATAATCATCCTTGATAAAAATAAACTTGGAGGACACTCGGCTTTTAGGAATAAAATGGAATTGCATTTGGTTGTAAACAACATCAAAACTAGAATAAAAAATATCATTCAGATCTTAAGACCTAATACAATAATTAAGATACAAGGAGGTCTCGGGAACCAATTATTCCAATATGCTTATGGAAGAGATAAAGAATTTTTTGGAAAGAAGATCATTTTCGATACTACTTTTTTCTATGGAAGCAAAGCAAAGACAGATACTGCAAGGAATTTCAAATTGAACAATTTTAACATCAAGACAAGATCAAAATTCTCAAATAAAAAAAGACCTGTCTCCAATCTTCTTTATAA
>CAZKTY010000059.1:0-2624 GCA_964555825.1 uncultured Candidatus Saccharibacteria bacterium | reverse complement strand
ATTCGAGTCGGAGTAAGAGGAGGATACTTGAAACAAAAAAATTATACTTTTATACCCGAACTTAACAATAAAAATCCAGACCTAAAGATATTTGGGGAGATCACTGAAGATCAAAAACAAGACCTACTCTTAGCTGGAGCTATCTGTGCGACATCAAATAGCAATACAATAACTCTGACAAAAAATGGGATGCTTATTGGAAACGGAGTTGGACAACAAAGTCGTGTTCGAGCAGCAAGACTCGCAATATTCAATGCAACAGATTCTGGACATGATGTCTCTAAAGCCGTAGCTTGGAGTGATAGTTTTTTTCCTTTCCCTGATGGACCAGAAACACTTATAAAAGGTGGTGTAAGTACAATATTTTCAACAAGTGGATCAATAAAAGATCAGCTAACAATTGATCTTTGTCAGAAAGAAAAGGTAACTCTACTTATGCTGCCAGATAGTATTGCCAGAGCTTTTTTTGGTCACGGACAATAAGATCCATTGCGGATCCAGATATGCACCTTTATACTTAGATATAAAGTATCTAATAAATGTAGGTTATGAAAAGACACATATTTATCTTTGCAAAGATTCTCCTTGTTTGCACGATTGGTGTAGTAATCGGTTGGTATGGAAGAAATTACTACCAGTCACAACAACCCAATAAACTTATTGAAATAAGAGAGAATGATACAAAATATCATTATATAAACCCTCTACTTTTAGTTGATTCCCCAAAAGAAGCTCCAGAATACTCTCAACTCAAAAAAGATCTTAACTCTTTCATTTCTTCAGAAAAAACAAAAAAAGAGGCTGATTCTGTCTCTGTGTATATTCGCGATCTTAATTCTGGAAAATGGACAGGAATAGATCAGGATTCTTTATATGATCCTTCTAGTATGTTAAAAGTTGCCGTCATGCTTGGATACTTAAACAAAGCAGATACTGATCCAAATGTTCTATCTCAAAAACTTGATTACACGGCAATAGTCGATCCAGGTCAGAATTACAAACCAGAGCACCCTCTCCAAAATGGTTCTTATACCGTGAGAGATTTAATTGAAGCAATGATCATAGATTCAGATAATAACGCTCTTAATGTTCTTTACAACAACGACAAACAATCATTAGCAGATGTATTGAAAAGTCTATCAATACCACCTCCCTCTTCAATTGATCAAACAGACTTTATGTCTCCAAAGACATACTCTTCAATATTCAGAACACTATACAGCTCGACTTTCCTTTCAAGAGAATTATCTGAACAAACTCTGCAACTTCTTTCTTACACAAATTTCAAGAACGGATTAGTTGCAGGATTGCCAAAGAATATGATAGTTGCACATAAATTTGGAGAACATACTTCTACCGTGAATGGAGTGACTCAATCCCGTCAACTTCATGACTGCGGTATTGTGTATTACCCAGAACATCCATATTTACTTTGTGTTATGACCAGAGGACAAGATTTTAAAAAACTTGAATATGTCATTTCCAATATATCCAGGACCGTCTATAGTGAGATCTCTGCAAAGGATCCTGTCCAAATAAACACATCAACATCAACCCCAGAATCTTCTATATAAATGTAAAATGAAATGAAAATATGTTAATATCTAAGCAATACCTTATAAGTTATTGCCCATGTTTTTATGTTAAAAGGATTTAAAGAATTCATACTCCGAGGAAACGTCGTAGACCTAGCAGTCGGTGTATTGGTTGGTGCTGCATTCGGAAGTGTTGTCACAGCATTAGTAAAAGACCTAATAACTCCATTCATTGGAGCGATTGTAAAGACTCCAAATTTTTCAGGACTTTCTTTTGTAATAAATGGAAGCAGATTCATGTACGGAGATTTTTTAAACGCTTTGATCTCCTTCCTGATAATAGCCTCAGTTGTCTATTTCTTTGTTGTTTTGCCTGTAAACAGTCTTCTGAACAAAATAAAAAAAGAGAAACCAACTGACCCAACAACAAAAAAATGCCCCGAGTGCTTAAGTGAGATACCTATTGAAGCAAAACGCTGCGCTTTTTGCACAACAAAATTGTCATAAATAAATTATGTATTACGAAAATGAATTCCTAAAGATTCCAAGAGATTGTCCATTTTGTAATATTCAAAAAAAAGACATCATTACAGAAAATAATTCTGCTATCCTAACCTATTCTTTAGCTCCATATCACAAAGATCACCTGCTAGTAGTTTCTAAGAGACACGTAGAAGAGATATTAGACCTAACCAATGAGGAAGTCTCTGACCTTTATGAGTTGGTAAAAAAATCTTTGTTGGTCTTAAAAAGATTGGGTTATGAGGATATTTCTATCTTGATCAGAGATGGAGGAAATAAGATGAAAACAGTTGCACATCTTCACTACAACATAATTCCAACATCAAGACTTGGTGATATAGATCACAAAGGAAGTGAAAGAAAGATCCTAACACCTGAAGAAATAAACGAGACTATCAACAGGATAGATTCAGTCATTTAAATTTGATGGAAAAAAAAGAAAAATATATCTATGAAGCTTTTGAGATAGGCTTGTTGTTAAAAGGTCTAAATGCAATAGTCGAGATAATATTAGGGATCGGAGCTTTTTTCATTACTAAAGATATATTGAGAAATATAGTATTAACC
>CAZKTY010000058.1:0-2649 GCA_964555825.1 uncultured Candidatus Saccharibacteria bacterium | reverse complement strand
ATGTAACTCCATTAGACTGGATAAAGATTTAATACAGCCCAAACGACTCCAGGTTATTCGTTAATATCCAAAATCCTTTTTAAATCATCCGGAGTCAATGCTCCAGTGTTTGCTTCTTTAGGTTTTTCTTTTGTAACAATTTCTTCTTTCTTTTCAATAACTGGTTTTATTTCATTCTTTTTTTCTTGCGTATCAACGGAGATTACCTCATTTTTAATTGCTGTCTCCCCCATCACAGAAAGCAGTGCATCTCTTAACGCAGAGACATTTTCTGGCTTAATATCTTTTTGATTGTTTTTTGCTTTATTTTCAGGCCTATTTGGAGTTAATGTATTCAAAGAAACAGGGGTTGCTTTAACAGGTGGAGGCGTCTGATCCTCTTGTTGTTTTTTATGTTCAACCACAGGTCTTGAAACAACTTCTCTTTCTACTGGTCTTTCTTGCTGATGGCTTTTATCAGACTCACGATCAACAACGGGAGCTGTTACACTATTAGAACGATTATTTGAAGACCTTAAATCTGGACGGCTATCATTACGATCTCTATTCACAACACGGTCTTCACTTCTTCTTGGTCTATCAGAAGATGAACGATCATTTCTGACGTCTCGTCCTTCAGGCCTACTGGGTCTTCTGTCTGACCTCTCAGATATTTCTATCCCGTCTGTCCTGTTTGTTGACCTCTCTCCTCTTTCAGGACTCCTACCTCTCTCCCCCTCTGATTTATCAGATACTTTTTTAATAGGCTCCTTTGCCCCAATCTTTTCTACGTGCCAGTTTCTAATTCTTTCTTCTACCTCCTCTCTTGGTTTTGCAAATTGCTCCCTTGATAATGCAATTATTTCATTGGCGTAAGAAATTTCAGGTCTAGCAATTGGAGGGATTCCCGTTGCTGAAAAAGGACGCGATGTAACACCATCAATCATAAGCTTCAAATACATTTGATATTGCTGAAGATTGACGAGGTCCTCTGCAGTAAACTCTGGTGCGTATTCTTTTTCAAAGACAGCAGCGTCATATGCTCCAATTCTAAATGTAATCATCGTTCCAACGTTTCCAAAAACAGCAGCTCTCACCTCCTCTGTCATTTGCTCAACATATTGGTTTGCAATAGTTAAATTTAATTTATATTTTCTAGCTTCAGAAAGAATGTTTGCAAAAGATTCATTGGCGAAAGATTGAAACTCGTCAACATATAAATAAAACTGAGAAGCATTCTTTAGATCTCCTTCATTTAAATCAGCACGAGACATGGCGGCAAGATAAATCTTTGTAATCAACATCGCACCCAACAAGTTGGCATTATCCTCACCCACTCTTCCTTTTGAGAGGTTGATGATAAAAATCTTTTTATCATCCATTATCTTTCTAATGTCAAAACTGGATTTTTCTTGACCAACAATATTTCTAACAAGAGGATTAGCGACAAATTGTCCAACTTTGTTCTGAATCGCAGGAGCAGCTTCTGCTGCAAACTTGTCAGTATATTTTGCGTATTCTTCAACCCAAAAAGCTTTCACAGAAGGGTCCGATACATTTGCCACAACAGTATTTCTAAAATCCTTATCAGTAAGCATTCTATTAACTGACATCAAAGTTGAACCAGGGTACTCCAAAAGAGCAAGCATTATATTGTTTAAAATATATTCCATTCTAGCAGAGAATGAATCAACCCAAATCTTCTTGAAAGCACTCATCAAACCGTTGGCTACAAGGTGACGTTTCTCTGGGCCCATATCCTCAAGGACGTTAAAAGCGATGGGAAAATCAAGATCAAACGGAGCAAAGTATATAACGTCTTTTTTACGATGTTCTGGTATATACTCCAATAGTAGATCTGCTGATTTTCCGTGCGGATCAATAAAAGCCACACCTTCTCCATTTTGAATATCCTGAATACAAAGATTTTCAAGAAGGGTTGATTTACCCATACCTGTCTTTCCAATAGTGTATATATGTTTAGCTCTGTCTTTATTTTTTATACCAAAACGTACCTGCTTGTTTCTAGCATCGGTCAAACCAAAGTATGTTACTTTTTCGTCGTCTTGCATATATTAATTCATGTATAAATTACTGTATACAGTATAATGCCAAAGTAGAATTTTTGCTACACTTTTTTTACACGAATATACCACTGAACAATCGTTAAAAAATTAATTGGCGGACAGAATAGGCTTTGTACTACTATATTTGTTTCCTGGATCCCACATCATCCAACTTGTTAAACCAACATCGTAAGTCGCCTTTATCTGTGCTTGGACCATGGCAGGAGTATAAGTCGCACCTAAATTAAAATCTTGAAGCCAAGGTCTAAGTTTTTGAGGATCTTGTCCAATTGCTTTTGCTCGAGCAACCGCCTTACTCATTGATACCTGAATAACATCATACGGCCTTGTGGCAGGTTTTGTATAACCGTTCCATCCTGCAGCAAAGTGAGATGGATAAACCATGGGTGCCATATAATCAACGTAGGGTAAAATCTTTTCTAGTACTTGTCCAATACCTAAGTCATCGGTGTTGGTCGCAACCATTCCAAAAACATCGGCAGAAATCTTTGGTCTATCTTCCCCACTCTTTCTAAGTTCCTTATCAACGTAAGCAAAGAATCTTGAAAGAATGTTTGCTCTTGTGTTTGTGGTTGTATCAGTG
>CAZKTY010000057.1:0-2846 GCA_964555825.1 uncultured Candidatus Saccharibacteria bacterium | reverse complement strand
GAATTAAGATTAAGATTGCGGGAGATACGCAGTTTGCAATTGGTGACATTGTTGAGCAATTTGAGCTAGACCAAGAAAATAGAAGAGTTAAGGAGCTTGTTAAGGGAGCTGAATTTATTGAGGCGAAGGGAGATCCTATTGTACTTGGTATTACAGAGGCATCTCTAACAAGGAGAAGTTTCCTATCTGCTGCTTCATTCCAACACACAAACAGAATGCTTATTAACGCATCTCTAAAGGCACAAAAAGACCCATTGTATGGAATAATGGAAAACGTTATTATCGGCCGTCTAATTCCTGCAGGATCAGGATTCAAAGACAGTGAGAAATGGAAGATGATTGAAAAGCTAAGAGAGGAAGTAATTCAGGAGGCAGGTGATTTTGAACTTTAGTTCTAATCGTGTTGGAATAAGGGGCTCCGGTTTCTGCGAGAGGCATGATTCTTTGTGGGTAGGGTCAAGGTGAGGGCTCCGGACCCATCGCAAATAATTGAATGTTGATTCTTGGATAACGGCGGGCAAGGGTCACATAAAAAAATAAAAATAAATGTCATCAGCTGTTCAAACAATAAAAGAAAGGCTCGGCATTGCAGAGGTTATTTCCTCTTACATAAAAATTGAAAAGACAGGCGCAAATTACAAGGCGCGCTGTCCTTTTCATAATGAGAAGACTCCGTCTTTTTTTATTTCACCAGCCAGAAATAATTATTATTGTTTCGGATGTGGTGCGAAAGGAGACATTTTCACTTTTGTTGAAGAATTTGAAAAAATAGATTTTCTTGGAGCACTTAAAATATTGGCAGAAAAAGCAGGTATTGAGCTTGAGCAATTTCAACATGACAGAAGTAAGGAATCCGATCTTGATAAGCTTAGAAATATTCTTGAAGTTGCAACAGTATTTTATGAAGATCAACTTCATAAAAATCAATCTGCAAAATTTGCTCTAGATTATTTACTTTCTCGTGGATTAACAGAAGAAACTATTAAGCTGTGGAGAATTGGTCTTGCCTCCAATGAGTGGAGAGATTTAGGAGATTATCTTCGTTCTAAAAACATATCAAATCCTGAAATGGAAAAAGTGGGTCTCATCAAACAAACTGGTACAAGTGTATACGATAGATTTAGAGAAAGAATAATGTTTCCACTTTCTGATTCATCAGGAAGAGTGGTTGGATATTCTGGAAGATTTATAAAATTTCTAAAATCGGAATCTGCTGGGGCGGGGGAAGCAGTTGGAGTTTCAGCTTCTGCTTCATCGGATATGCAAAGTGGAAGTGGTGAAAATAGAGAACCGCCAAAATATCTAAATAGTCCAGACGGTGTATTGTTTAATAAATCAGAAATTCTTTACGGATATCACAAAGCAAAAGAAGGTATAAGAAAATTTGGTTATGCCATTTTAGTTGAAGGACAGTTTGATATGATAATGTGTCATCAAGCAGGATTTAATAATACTGTTGCCACATCAGGAACTTCTTTAACGGCGCAACATCTAGAAAAACTGAAGAGATTGACTGACAACACAATGATTGTTTACGATGCTGACAAGGCGGGGCTAAAAGCTTCTCTTCGCGCCTGGGAGTTGGCACTTTCTTTGGGGATGGATGTGAAGATTGCCAGTCTTCCAAAAGGCGAGGATCCAGCGTCGTTAATTCTTGAAGATAAAGAAAAATTCAAGTCGTGCTTAAAAAACTCTAAACATATTATTGATTTTTATCTGGATATATTAGAGAGGGAAGGGTTGACAGGACGAACATTATGGAAAGCGGTTGAAGTTGAAGTTCTGCCGTATGTTTTGGCGATAGAGAGTTCTATTGATAGGGCACACTTTATCAATAGAATTAGTCTTCGAACAGACATTCAAGAAGCAGACTTACGAGCCGAATTAGAGAGGTTGATGGTGAGAATGAAGTCTGCTCCAGCCCAAGGTGGAGGCAATGATACTTCTAGCAATAAAGATACTGTATCAGCTGGCAGTAATACTGTTTCTGATAATTCAATTATCAAAGGAGTTGACGGCTTAAATGATAGTGACAAAAAAACGTTAGATAGACTTATAGGTTTAATCCTATGGTTAAAAGATTCTTCACGTGATGACAAGGCGGAAGAGGTATTAAATAGGGTAAATAGCTTCTTGGACGATGTAAGTAAAAAATATTTTGACGAAAGAATTGCTCCATCACCAACAGAATTATCTTTTGAAGCGGAGGTTCTATTTGCTGGAAGCTCAAAACTGGATCATGATATTGAAGAATTATTACTTGAGATTGAGGAGCGAGCACTTAAACAATCCCTCTCAATTTTGATGAATAATTTAAACAAGATGGAGAAGTTGCAGAAGAAGGACGAAGCGATGGAAATTTTGAAAGAATGTCAAAACATATCGCTAAAATTATCAGAGGTACAAAAGAAGAAGAAATTGTATGGTTGATAGTGTGAAATATTCTTCCTTATTATGCGTAATAAAAGGGGTGGAATATTTACAGTATTGTGATATGATTTCTTAAATATAAAGGTATTATGCCAAAAAAAGCAAAAACCAAAAAATTGAATAAGATAGCAACAAAAAACGCTACAAAAAATAGCGATATCAAAACAAAAACTGTTTTAAAAAATAAGACCACAAAGTCTGTTTCAAATAAAAATAAAAAATTGATTAAAAAAACACCTAAATCGTCAGTAAAAAAAGTTTCAAAAAAAGTGGAAAATAAGACCACTAAAAAGGCTGATGCAAAAGTGGTGAAAACTATGAAGAAGGTTGTAGTTGTCAAAAAAGAAAAAGTCAAAAAACCTGCTGTTAAGGCGTTGAAGAAAACAGATAAGTCAGCTTTTCATTCAACTCACACT
>CAZKTY010000056.1:328-3015 GCA_964555825.1 uncultured Candidatus Saccharibacteria bacterium | reverse complement strand
TCTTCTTTATAAAGTAAGGCTTCATTTGGGAATAATAAATTACCAAAGTGAAAATTCTTTTAAGAGGATAGGGGATCTTATTCGTAAAGAATTTACTTTAAAAGATCCTTTAAGTGAGACATCTAAAAAAAGGAACCAAAAGATACAAGATACAAACACCTCTGTGTCTTTACATATACGCAGAGGTGATTACATAAATGACCCTAAGACCAACTCTTTTCATGGAGTTTGCGACCTAGATTATTATCAAAGAGCTTATGAGGAAATAAGTAAAAGCATTAGATCTCCTTTTGAGATATTTGTTTTTTCAGACGACATTGATTGGGTCAAAGAAAATCTAAAACTTCCCTGCCCACTTCATTTTGTCTCAGATCCAAATATACCGGATCATGAAGAAATGATACTAATGAGCAATTGTGATCATCACATAATCGCTAACTCAACATTCTCTTGGTGGGGAGCTTGGCTTGATCCAAATAAAGATAAAATTATAATTGCACCTAAAAAATGGTTTGCAAACTCAAGAACTAATTCAGAAGATATCACTCCCCCAACTTGGATCAAGATCTAAGACCTAATCTGTAGATCGCCAAGAGTCTTACAAACAGACCATAATATCTCATCGTAATATTTTTTTTCTTAGTGACCTGTCCGTTATGTATACGATATTTTAAAAGAAATTCTCCCAAATTATGACCTTGGTGCTTAGATAGGATCCTAGTCCATAATTCATAATCTTCAGTATGTTTAAAATTTTTATATCCCCCAACCTTATCAATGATCTTTTTTCTAATGATAACAGACGGATGTATGAATGGATTATGTAAAATTGCGTATTTTCTTATCTCCCGATTTTGGATAGGTGGGTACTTTATTTCACCAAAACTCTCTCCTTTTTCATTTATTGAGATTGCCCAAGATCCGCAAACTTCGATCTCTTTATTCTCTTCCATATAATTTGAGAGCTTTTCGAATCTATCTGGTAAAGAAATATCATCAGCATCAGCTCTTATAATATATTCTCCAGTTGCATTGTTAAGACCATAATTTAAAGCATCAACAATACCTCCGTGGTGTAATCTTATGATCTTTATCCTCTGGTCTGAAAAGCTTTCTACTATATTTAAAGAACTATCAATAGAACCATCATCGACGACCAAGAGTTCAAAATCTTTAAATGTCTGACCTAAAATACTATCAATAGCTTCTTTGAGAAATTTCTCACCATTATAAACAGGCATTATCACACTTACCTTTGGCATTTTATTTTTGATTCAAAATAATTCCAGTGACCTCGTATACATCTCCTGCCCCCATTACCAATATTACATCTCCAGAATTCGCATAGCTTAATGACCTTTGAGCTGCATCATTGAAATCTTTAGCCATTTCAATATTTTTTGAGTCACCTGTGATTATGTTTTCTGAAGAGATAGTAGGATCAAACTCTTCTCTTGCTGGATAAATAGGAAGAAGAACTGTCTTATCAGCTGAATCAAAAGCCCTCTGAAAATCTGGAAGTAAGAGCTTTGTCCTTGAATATAAATGAGGTTGAAAAACAACGATTATCTTGGATGTTGGAAAAGCCTCCCTAGCGCCAGAAATAGTAGCTTTTATCTCAGCAGGATGATGCCCATAATCATCAAATATCTTAACTCCATTCTTTGTCTCTCCTTTATATTCAAATCTTCTCCATGTGCCTGAGAATTCTTTTATTGAAGCGATAGATATTTCCTTAGGAACTCCGATAATATCTGCAATTGCTAAGGCGACCGAAGCATCTTTCCTGTTATGTTCCCCTGGTATCTTTAGAGAAAGGTTCGGATCAAAAAAATCCTCCGAATTTACGATCTTTGATCTTGAAGCTTCTGTTGCTTCTTTTATTTTTTTATCATTTAAATTCCCAACGACGGCTCCCTCTGAAGGAATTTTAGAAACAAATTCCTTAAATGCCAAAAGAATATCATTACTATCTTTATAATAATCCAAATGGTCATCATCTATTGTAGTGATCCCAATGACAGTAGGATTTATCTTAAGAAAAGATCTGCAATATTCGCAAGCCTCAACTACAAAATATTTGCTCTTTCCAGCAATAAAATTGCTTTTTACATCTTTGAGAATAGAACCAACAACAACAGTTGGATCAAGACCTGCATCGATCAATATCTTTGCGACCATAGCAGTTGTAGTGGTCTTGCCATGGGTCCCGCAGATAGCTATTGTGAATTTATTTTTTGAGACAACAGAAAGCGATTCTGGATAGGAAATAACATTTCTGATCTTCTCTCTGACCTGTTTCATGAATTCTGGAGCAAATTTATCAAGTGCGATCGAATAGATGACCAGGTCTGTATCAGACGGAATGTGTTCCATATCCTGACCAATAAAAATATTTGCACCAGCCTTTTTTAGCTCATCAATTATCTCACTAGGAGCTGTATCTGAACCAAAAACAGACTTCCCTTCATGAATGAACATTCGAGCAATAGCAGAAACACCAATTCCTCCAATTCCTAGAAAATAGACTTTTTTGACCAAAGTAAAATCATCCATAATTGGATTATATCACAGGAATACTTCTTGTTTTCAAGTCGCTATGCTCCTGAAAACAATGTCGTACCACAAGAGCACTTCTTGTTTTCAAGTCGCTATGCTCCTGAAAACAATGTCGTACCACAAGAGCA
>CAZKTY010000056.1:0-228 GCA_964555825.1 uncultured Candidatus Saccharibacteria bacterium | reverse complement strand
CTTCTTGTTTTCAAGTCGCTATGCTCCTGAAAACAATGTCGTACCACAAGAATAATTATTATTTCTTAATTCCTTTTAGTTATAAATAAAACAGTGTCATGACTTTTGTAGTAATGACACTGTTTTCAAACTAATATCTTTAAATGATTTAACTAAAGAGTTTCTACAACCATCATATTTGTATCTGTCACCTTTCCAAATGGCATACCTGAAGCAATGACCACTTTG
>CAZKTY010000055.1:0-3220 GCA_964555825.1 uncultured Candidatus Saccharibacteria bacterium | reverse complement strand
GTATCTCCTACTGTTACAATATCGTATTTTTTGGATCTAAACATACAATTATTATATATGATTGTTATTATAAAAGGTATCAGATTCAAGTTATGAAATATTAAATTAATTTTATGATAAAATAAGAGGTATGACATATTCAGAAATAATCAAAAGTGCAAGAGAACAAAAAAAGGCGATAGGACATTTTAATACTTCAAATTTAGAAATTTTAAAAGGGATCATTGAAGCTGCAAAAGAACTTTCTGTTCCTGTGATAATTGGAGCTTCAGAGACAGAAAGAGATTTTATCGGAATTCCACAGATCGTTGCATTAGTTAAAACCTATAAAGACCAAGGAGTTACTGTATTTCTAAATGCAGACCATACTTATTCCTTTGAAAGAGTTAAGGAAGCTGTTGATGCTGGTTTTGATTCGGTCATCTTTGATGGGGCAAAACTTTCTCTTGATGAAAATATAAGGATCACAAAACAATGTGTTGATTATGTGAAATCAAAATATCCGAATGTATTGATCGAAGGAGAACTCGGATATATAGGAACATCGTCAAAGCTGTTGGATACGATCCCTGAAGGAGCTTCTGTTGGAGATAAAATGCTTACGACTCCAGAGGATGCCAAAAGGTTTGTAGAGGAAACTGGTGTTGATCTCTTTGCTCCAGCAGTTGGCAATATCCACGGAATGCTTAAGGATATGTCTGATCCAAGACTTAATATTGGAAGAATAAAAGAAATAAGTGAAGTTGTTGGTGTTCCGCTTGTCCTTCATGGTTCGTCTGGAAATAACAAAGAAGATATTCAAAATGCGATCGAAAATGGGGTAGCTATCGTACATATGAGTACAGAGATACGCGTTGCATACAAAAATGCTTTAAAGAGGTCTTTGAATGAAAGTGATGAAGTTGCTCCATATAAATTGGCTGAGACAGCTGTCCTTGCAGTTAAAGATCTCGTAAAAGAAAAGATCCAAATTTTTTCAAGGGTCATTTAGTAGGTATAATTCATTTTTTTGAGCACAAAAACATTAGTCTGGATATTTATGGGTATAGGTTCAATTGTTGGTGAATTTATTCCTTCACTTTGGGGAGCTGACGCCTTTTCTATGTCCTCTATGTTATTTAGTGCAGTGTTCGCAATAATTGGAATTTGGGTTGGATATAAGATCGGACAAGGATTTAATTAAAAAATTTTAAAGATATGTCAAACATCATTCAAGTCAAAGATCTTGTAAAAAAATTCGATGGATCGGTTGCTGTCAATAATATTAGTTTTGATGTAAAAGCAGGGGAAATATTTGCCTTTCTTGGTCCGAACGGAGCAGGTAAATCGACCACGATCAGAATGCTGACGACTTTGCTTCATCCGACCTCAGGTTCTATTGTTGTAAATGGATTTGATGCGGTCAAAGATCCAAACAAGGTCAGAAGATCTTTTGGTATTGTTTTTCAAGATCCAAGTTTAGATGATCAATTGACTGCTTATGAGAACTTAGATTTCCATGGAGCTTTATATGGATTACCAAGTAAAGTAAGGAAAGAGAGGATCTCTGAATTATTGAAATTTGTTGAACTAGAAGATAGAAAAAACAGCCTGATAAAAGATTTTTCTGGAGGAATGAAAAGGCGTCTTGAGATAGCTCGCGGACTCATGCATCATCCGGAGATATTTTTTCTAGATGAACCAACGATCGGTCTAGATCCTCAGACAAGAAATCATATGTGGGAATATCTTATTGAATTGAATAAAAAAGAAGGTATTACTATTTTTTTTACAACTCACTATATGGAAGAAGCTGAAAAGGTCGCAAATCGAATCGCTATAATTGATCATGGATCGATCATTGCACTTGATACTGCTGAAAATCTGAAGATCCAAACAAAGACCTCTTCTCTAGAGGAAGCTTTTCTTGCTTTGACAGGAAAAAAAATAAGGGAAGAAGGAGCTGATAATCTAGATCACATGAGAAGATTCAGAAGAAGTCATTCAAGATAAACTAAAATAAAAAAATGAGAACTATTTACATATTATGGCTTCGTCAACTTAAGAGATTTATCAGATCAAAATCTAGGATCGTTGGATCCTTGGCTCAACCTATTCTTTTTCTTGTTTCCCTTGGTTATGGACTTGGTCCGGTCTTTGCAAAGGCTGGGCAGGGAAATTATCTTGAGTTTTTAGCTCCTGGGATCATCGGAATGAGTATAATTTTCACATCTATTTTTTCTGGAATTGAAGTGATCTGGGATAGACAATTCGGTTTCCTCAAAGAGACCCTCGTTGCTCCTGTTTCAAGGTTCAATATTATGGTTGGAAGGACGTTAGGTGGGGCGACGACAGCTGTTATTCAGGGAATAATTGTCTTCTGTGTTTCGCTCATTGCAGGTTTTCGTCCTATTAATTTTTATATGGTTCCTTTTGCTATCTTAATAATGATCTTGATCTCCATTTTGTTCACAGCTCTTGGAACTATGATCGCTTCACGTCTTGAAGATATGCAGGGATTTCAATTAATAATGAACTTTCTAGTGATGCCATTATTCTTTCTATCAGGAGCGATCTTTCCTTTAGATGGTCTACCTAACGCATTGGTCACTGTTGCAAGATTGGACCCACTATCTTACGGAGTAGATGCCTTGAGAGAGGTTTTGATCGGAACTAGCCGTTTTGGTCTATCAACAGATATAGCTGTTTTGTCCTCAGTTTCCTTACTTTTCTTGGTAATTGGAGGGTATTTGTTCTCAAAGATAGAAATATAGTTTTGCTTAAAAGACTTTTTTTAGTGTAAAATGATTATCTAAGCCGAAAGTTTACAAATTAGTAAAAAAATTAGTAAAAAACATGGAACAGTATTTATTGATAGTAAGTAGGGTGATATTTGGAGGGTATTTCATTATGAGTGGTATTAAACATTTTACGAGCAGAGATCAGCTAGCTAGTTACGCCTCATCAAAGAAAATACCATCTCCTAAACTCGCTGTAGTTATAAGTGGAATAGTGATCATCCTAGGAGGACTGGGAATTATGCTTTCATTATATGTTCCAGAGTCTGTTGCTTTGATCGTACTATTTTTGATCATTGTGACCTTTTCTGTCCACAATTTTTGGACAATCTCAGATCGAAATGCAAGATCAATGGATCAGGTAAACTTTATGAAAAATATGGCAATTCTAGCTGGAGCTCTTGCTTATCTTTTTGTCTAGATACTGATAAAAGATCTAGTTT
>CAZKTY010000054.1:0-3288 GCA_964555825.1 uncultured Candidatus Saccharibacteria bacterium | reverse complement strand
CATATTTGTATCTGTCACCTTTCCAAATGGCATACCTGAAGCAATGACCACTTTGTCTCCTTTAACAGCAAGTTTATTCTTCAAAAGAAATGTTCTGATAACATTCAATGAATCACTGAAATCACTGAAATTCTCAACTTTTACAGGAAATACTCCATAAGAAAGCACAGTATGTCTGCAAGTTGAATCATTTGGAGTCACAGCTAAAATAGGCTGATTTGGCTTATAACGAGAAATAAGTCTTGAAGTTCTTCCTGTCATAGTAAGAGCAACAATATATTTTGCACTAACACGTTCTGCGGTCTTTACAACAGAAGCTGTGATAGATTCGTTGACACTTTGAAGTGGTGTATGCAAGACTTCCCTCAAAAGTGACTGCTGATTATTTATTGAACCTTCGATATTTTGAGCGACTCTTGTCATTACTTCTACTGCTTGCACTGGGAAACTACCAAGAGCAGTTTCTTCCGAAAGCATAACAGCATCTGTACCATCCAAAATAGCATTAGCGATATCAGAGACCTCAGCACGAGTTGGAACAGGAGCTTTGATCATTGATTCAAGCATCTGTGTTGCAGTGATAACTGGTTTTCCAGCAGACATACATTTCTTAATGATCATTTTTTGAAGCACTGGAACATTCTCTGCAGGAACCTCTATTGCCAAGTCTCCACGAGCGACCATGATGCCATCAACCAATTCGATTATCTTATCTATATTCTTAATAGCCTGAGGTGTCTCTATCTTTGCGATTATTTGTGCCTTTGATTTTGCCTTCTTTAATATTTCTCTAAGCTCCAAAATATCTTCTGGTCTTCTAACAAAAGAAAGTGCCATAAAATCAACTTTATTTTTTACTCCAAAAACAAGATCTTTTTTGTCTTTGTCTGTTAGAGAACTTATAGAAAGATCTGAATCAGGAAGATTCACACCTCTTTTTCCTTTGATATCTCCACCAACAAGGACCCTGCAGATAACATCGTTTCCTTTGACATCTAGTACCTGAAGCTTCTTACGTCCATCATGAAGATAGATGATATGTCCCTTTTCAACTTCTTTTGGAAAATTAGGATAATTCACAGAAACTCGGTGTTCATCACCAACGATATCATCTGTAGTGATAGTAAATTTAGCTCCCTCAATAAGATCAACTGAATCAGTTTTGAAATTTCCAATACGTATCTTTGGACCACCTAGGTCTTGAAGTATTGCAACTGTCATATTCAGCTTTGAAGCAACCTCACGCAGATTATTTACTCTGACCTGATGTTCAGCAAAGTCTCCATGAGAAAAATTGAGTCTCATTACATTCATTCCGGCTTTTAAAAGGGCTTCCAGTTTTTCCTTGCTTTCAGTAGCAGGACCGATAGTACATACAATCTTTGTCTTTTTTTGTAACATTTTATTGATTATCTATTAGTTTAATATTTATCTAATCTACTACAATACGCAAAAAACTCAAAATATTTGGTATTTCTGGAGTATTTTGTACAAACAAGTAGTGATTAATTTGAAACGAAATTCAAAAAACTCTTTGAGTGATCTTGAAGTCTTACTTTATCCTTTTCTGAGATCATTTCATCTTTTTCGTTGAACAATGACTCTATATTTGGCATCAATATCTTTTGAGGATATATCAACCCCCCACGATTGAGCAATATATCGGTCAAATGACCAGAAGCCCGTATTCCTCCAAAAGATCCTGAGGAGACAGAAATGATCGTAAATTTACGATTGAATGTTTCTGGAAATTTCCACAAGTCTATAAAATGTTTCATCATTCCAGGTATTCCAGAATTGTACTCAGGGATCACTACGACAATACCATCAGCTTTTAGAAGCCTATCCGAAAATTCTTTTATTGCTCTTGGTCTATCCGCAAAAGCCTCAGATAAAAAAGCTTCTTTCGGCAGATCTTTCAGATCTATTAATCCAACATCAGGAGAAAGACTTCTATAAATATTAAAAACTTCATTACCAACTTTCCTTGAAAAAGCCCCTGGTCGCATTGTACCAATTATTATTTCAATCATATTATTTTAATTTTTTTATTATCTTGATAAATTGATCATTCCTATCGTACTCATTTTTGAACAGACCAAATGATGCAAAGGCAGGACTAAAAAGAATATCGTCCCCTTTTTTGCTTTTTTTTATCGCGACCTTTATAGCACTGCTTAGATCCTTTACTTCAGTTAAAATATCTTTCAATCTTTCCTCTTTCGCTATCAAATTATCAGAACCAGAACCCGGAAGTAAGATCACTTCTTTACAATAGACAAGTATTTGATCTACAAGCCTACTCATATTTATATTTTTATCGTGTCCTCCGAATATCAATATGATCTTTTTATGGTCAGAGACTGGATATTCACCAGCAATTGCTTTGAGAGCAGCGATCGCTGCATCAGGGGTGGTTGAATTATTATCATTCCAGATCCTCACACCTTTGTAAGTTTTTAATTTTTGAAGCCTCCCTTCTATGCTCTCAAAATTTTCAACTGCTTTTTTGCTGATATCATCTGGGATCTTTAATATTCTGACTACTTTTAACGCCAAAGCGATATTCTCTTTATTATGCTCTCCGATCAACGGCAATTTCCAATCGGAAGGTATTTCTGAAGGATTTGCGGTTAAAATTGGGACAATGATCTTATCTTTATATTTTGAAATTATCAGATGAGCAACCTTGTCTCCGCAAACCAAATAATCATTTTGTTTTTGATTAAGGAATATCTTTGCCTTATCTGCAAAATATTTTTCAAGATCCCCTTTATAATAATTAAGGTGATCCTCCATAAAGTTCGTGAAAACAGAAATATGAGGTGAGATCTTTGAATCTCCAAATCCCTGAAGTTGCCAACTATCTAGTTCGAGTACAACAATATCTCCTTTTTTTACTTTCTTGATCAAAGGCAATGTTGCAGCTCCCCGAACATTTCCGGCAATATAGACCTTCTGAGAGATCTTAGCGAAAGCACGTGAAATTATCTTATATATCAAGGAAGTCGTAGTGGTCTTTCCTCTTGTTCCAGTAATACCGATTATGATAACCCCTTCAGCGATCCTACTAAACAATGAAGCATCCATCTCGATAGGTACATTATTCTTTCTTGCATGAATGATAAATTCAGAATCAAGAGGTACTCCAGCAGCTTTTAATATCATGTCTTGATGTTCAAAATCCTTCAGATCATGTTTTCCTAAAACATATTTTATATCTTTATATTTATTTAATTTCTCTAGACTTGGCTTTAGGATCTTTTTATCCCTCAGGTCTGTGATAGT
>CAZKTY010000053.1:0-3498 GCA_964555825.1 uncultured Candidatus Saccharibacteria bacterium | reverse complement strand
ACCACGACAAGTACTTCTACCAAGTATGCTACGTGTAATATTAATTCGAACTATAGCGAAACTAATCAGTAGGAATATTTAAAATTAATAACAAACAAAAAAACTTGTCAGGTGATCTGATAAGTTTTTTTGTTTGGATCCTTTTATAGTGAGGTAAACATAGAAATTGGAAGTACTCTTGTGATACAATTTTCCTATGTCATTTTTTTTTGAGATAAGTATTATTATATTCACTGCAGTTTTTTTTGGAGCAATAATGAAACTGCTAAGACAACCTCTTATTGTTGGTTATGTTCTTACTGGTATTACTGTTGGTCCATATGTTTTTAACCTTTTGCATTCGACCTCAGACATTGAGGTCTTTTCTAATATAGGGATATCAATACTTTTATTTATTGTTGGTATACATTTGAATCCAGAGATCATAAAAGAAGTCGGAGTGACTTCTTTTATTGTAGCAGTAGCTCAAGCTGTTATCACTTCTGTTACTGGTTTTTTTGTAGTGAGATGGCTTGGTTTTGATGCTGTGTCGTCTGCTTATTCTGGTGCTGCTTTGGCCTTTAGTAGTACTATCATCATTCTCAAACTATTTTCTGATAAAAAATGTCTGGGAAAATTACACGGAAAGATCGTACTAGGAATGCTTTTGGTAGAGGATTTTATTGCTGCATTGATCTTAGTTGTGGCTTCTTTGAATATTTCTGTTTCAAGTTCTGGTTCTGATCTAGTCAATGTTTTTACAGCTTTATTTTTCAAAGGTACTGTAATAGTTGTTCTGCTTTTTATGATAAGCAAGTATTTACTGCCAAAGCTCTCTGAATTTTTTGCTTCTTCTCCGGAACTTCTTTTTCTATTTTCGATCGCTTGGGGATTGGGTCTTTCATCTCTATTTTCTGTCATTGGATTTTCAGCTGGTATTGGAGCTTTGGTTGCAGGAGCAACTTTCTCGGTTTCTCCTTTTGCAGAAGAGATCAGTTCTAGACTCAAACCTCTGCGTGATTTTTTCATTATGCTTTTCTTTGTTCTTTTGGGTTCAAGGATCTCTCTGAGTTTGGATACAAAGGTGTTGTACCCAGCTGTTGTGTTGTCTCTGTTTGTTCTTATCATTAACCCGATAATTGTTTTTTTTGTGATGAATATTTTGAATTACAAAAAAAGAACAAGTTTTTTGGTAGCAATGACTTCTTCACAGATAAGCGAATTCTCACTTATCCTTGTAGCATTAGGAGCTTCAAATGGACAGATAAGCAACACTGTTGTTTCGATCATCACATTGGTATTTGTATTCACAATATCCGGTTCAACTTATCTGATATTGTATTCAGAAAATATTTATAATAGGTTTAAGGGGGTACTCGGCTTTTTTGAATTGAGAAAAGGATCCAGAGATGAAGGAAGTTCAGTAAGACCAGATTTTGATATGATAATTTTTGGTTTTCATAGAGTAGGAGAGGATTTTGTTGAAGCTGCAAAACATATAGGTGCAAATTTCTTTGCTGTGGATTTCAATCCTTCGGCAATAAAAAGACTCCAAGAAAAAGGAATTCCTTTTAAGTATGGTGATGCTGATGATGTTGAATTCTTGAGAGAGATAAATATTTCTAGTGCTAAATTAATTGTTTCTTCTATTCCTGATTTTGAGACAAATCTACTTTTAATAAAAACTTATAGGGCTGAAAATCTTGGTGGGATCATAATTACTATCTCGCATGATGTTTCGCAAGCAAAGAAACTTTACCTTGCTGGGGCTACTTATGTTGTAATGCCTCATTATTTGGGAGCCCACCATGCTTCAAAGATGATAGAAAAATATGCATTTGATACTGAATCTTTTGACAAAGAAAGAAATACTCATCTTTTACGTCTAGAGCAAAGAGAAAAATAATTTATAGATCTTAGACTATCTAAATGATAGGTTCTTTTGATGCTGTTCCAGGTTTTCTTGGGAATTCTGACGGAGTTTTGGATATTTTTTCGATTATTATGAGAGATCGGTCTGAAAGATCTCCGATCTTTACGGGAATTACTTCGCGGATCTTTCCTCCAAGTACTTTGATCGCTGTCTCTGCAGATCTGAGCTCCTCCTCATTTTGAGATTTCTGGGCAATAAAAATTCCTCCGACTTTGACAAAAGGGAGTGAGTATTCAACCAATGTTGGTAGTAAGGCGACAGCTCTTGAAATAGCGACATCAAATCTTTCTCTATAATTTTTGTCTTGTGCTAGATCTTCAGCTCTTTCTGATATTGCTTTGATGTTTTCTAGATCCAGTGTTTTTATTGTCTCATCTAGGAATTTAACTTTTTTCTTTGAAGAATCAAGCAGGGTAATGTTTAGTCTTGGTTCTGCGATCTTTATTGGTACACCAGGGAATCCAGCACCAGTACCGATATCTATCACATCTTTACTTTTGTCAGGTATGAAGTTCAGCACTGAAAGAGAATCTATCAGATGTTTGAGTATAAAATCTTTTTCCTCTGTAATTCCAGTTAAATTCAGTACCTTATTTTTTTCCAGTACGATCTCTTTGAATTTCCAGATCTGTGAAATAGCTCTGTTATCAAATTTTAGACCTATCTTATCTAGTTGTTGTTTGAATTCTTCCACGAAAACAGCCTATCAAGCATTCCTTTTTTAGTCCAATTTAATAATAAATACTGATATAATTAATGGCATGAAAAAAGTCACACCTTATATTGCAGGTATAGTCATCTTGATTTTGGTCCTTATTGTCATTAACCCTAATTATTTTCAGGTGTTATCTTCTTACATCTTCAACTCCAGATCTACACAGGAACCTGTTGTGGCAGAACCTACCGAAGTTCAAAAAAATGTTCCTGTGATTAAATTTAAAACGGTTACCGATACAGACAAGGCAGGAAAATGGAAATTTTCTGCAACGTATCCTATTTTTGATGATACCTTAAGTAAAAAATTCAGTGCTATAAATTCACAGATCGAAGCTGAGGTTCAAGTAATAAAATTACAAAATACCGATTCTTTATCGTCTGATATCTCTCCAGAAAATGTACCTCCAGCACTTTCTCCATTTGAGATCACTGTTACTGGTGAAGCCACCACCTCGGAGGAATTTGGAACAGTTAGTGTTCTTTATTCAACGTTCGTCGACGGAGGTCTTTTAGCACATCCTTATACTAATTTTGAATCTCATACTTTTAATTTAAATGATGGGACTGAGAAAGGACTAGGAGATATCTTTAGCGAAAAAGATCTTATGGAAAGATTGTCCAAGAGTTCTGTTTCGAAGTTGAAAGAATATTATTCTGCTATGGGTAATTCTGATACAAGTTTTTTGGATGGAAATGATGGACTAACAGCAACTTCAACTAATTTCAATGTTTTTATGCTTTCAGATGAGAATTTGATCTTGCAATTCGAAGAGTATCAATTAGGTTCAAGACCTTATGGCGCTCCGAGGATAGAGATCCCGTTTTCTGGATTGACGGAGAATTGATTTCATCGCAGAAGGGTATAAGAG
>CAZKTY010000052.1:0-3941 GCA_964555825.1 uncultured Candidatus Saccharibacteria bacterium | reverse complement strand
TAACTACTTTTTGAAAATCAAAAGGTACAGTTGAACCATCTCTTTTCTGAACTTTTGAGACAAAAACCTGTTCTTCGACTTTTTTTGCAACGATCTTTTTGTTTTTTGAGGAACCCATATTTTTTTATTGCGAATACGATTAGCTATTAAATTTGTATCAATAATTTTAGCAAATTATCCAAGAAAAAGAGGTGTGAATAAGCACTTTGAAATGAAAATGGGAGGCTGTGAATGCACTCTTTTAAAAGTCCTTATACTTCAAAGGTTTTGGCACTGCTTTTTGGACAAAATTATCCAAAACTCAACCTTATTTCACTAAAATTGACTGGATAGAAATTTTTTTAAGGAAAAAACAAAGATAGATCAATAACCAAGCTTACTATCAAGATCTTTTAGTATAAGATCTATGTCTTTGTAAGCTTCATCAAGATAATTTCTTATTCCTCTGAGATATTCAAGTGATTCAGCTTCATCGTCAGGGTATCTATCGTAATAATAATCCAAAATTTGTTCACGAATAAGGTAGGAATCTTTTTGGATCCTATCTAAAATGTTTTTTTGCTCACTATATGACCTGTCTTTATCGAACATATTGCTTTTTTTATTGAGTTTATAAAATTGACGACCTATTTTATTGCTAAAGGAAGACTATTCCACATTTTTGGATCTTCCAGACCATCTATTTTGAATAAAGCAGCTCCACCTAATCCAAAACTTTTTGCCAAAGCAACTCTTGTCTGAATTGTTCCTGCATCTTCAAAGACTACGTAATGGTTTTTTCCATTTGCAGTGTAAGTAAAATATTTTTCACCACCTGATGTGTCTTTTATTTTTGATCCGTAGAACTTTGAAACAGTTAGAGCCTTGAGATATGATTTCGCACCAAATCTTTGAACAACTCTGGTCTTACCTTTTGTAGAATATGTAAAGTCATATCCATAAGAAGGAATTCCTAAGATTATCTTTTGGGGATCGATCCTTGTAACTGCATATGCAGAAATTTTTTTTACATAATCTAGAGAAGCATTTGAAACAGAATTATACAAAGGGGTTGTTGTAGAGAATTTATTACTTTGATAAACAGCTGAATATTCATCATATGCCATTATTCGTACTTGATCACAATTATTATTCATTACGGTCCAGTCATTTGCCCAAGGAAATTTTTTATTTATAGGAACACTCGCTGGAGCAGTATCATACATTCTTGCCTCAACAGTACAGACCAATAATTTATTTTGATTATGAAGTTTATTTGAGAGTTCTGTTATGAATGTAGAAAATATATCTTTATCTGCATCACTCTTGCCTTCATAATCAATTTCAACTCCGTCAAAATTATTGCTCGTTACCATGTTAAGAACTTTATCTTCATGAGATTGTCTCTTGGTCTGATCAGAAAAGATATTGTGCATCTCAGTTTTATTTGTCCACAAAATAGAAGGAATGATCTTTATTCCTTTACTCTTAGCATCGCTAAAAGTAGAACTCCAACTTCCTTTTGATATCTTGAGTCTATCTACTAGGTCTCCATTACTTGTTACTTCGTATGCAAAAGGTGTGATTATGTCGAATTTGTTTAGATTTGCCTGAAGAGTTGGTATTCCTAGGTCTTGTGACCAGTAAGGGATCCAAGAAGCTATACTAAAATTTGTGCTACTTGATGAGGCAAAGGCAAAAAATGGAAATAACAGCCAAATGAAAGAGATTTTTAGGATGTTTAAAGAGTATTTCACGTTTAAATTATATCAAATATATAACAAAAAACACCGTAGGGATCTCCCCTACGGTGTTTTTTTACTTGTAGATTACTAGATTATGAACGGAATGATGAGTAGAGCTACAATGTTCAATATTTTGATCATTGGGTTGATAGCTGGCCCTGCTGTATCTTTGTAAGGATCTCCAACAGTATCTCCAGTGACAGCAGCTTTGTGTGCTTCACTGCCTTTTCCTCCGTGGTTTCCTTCTTCAATAAGTTTCTTTGCATTATCCCAAGCTCCTCCACCTGAGGTCATTGAGATAGCTACGAATAGTCCAGTTACAATACTTCCTACAAGAAGTCCTCCAAGTGCGACTGGTCCAAGTATGAATCCAACTAGAATTGGAACAATGACAGGAATAAGTGCTGGGATGATCATTTCTTTGATCGCGGCTGTAGTAACAATGTCAACTGCACGAGCGTAATCAGGCTTAGCGCTTCCATCCATAATTCCTTTTATCTCTCTGAACTGTCTTCTTACCTCATCAACAACTTTTCCTGCTGCTTTTCCTACAGCCTCCATAGAAAGAGCTGCAAAATAATAAGGAAGTAATCCTCCTAGGAATAGTCCAATGATGACTTTTGGATCACCAAGTGAGAAAGAGACTGCATGCAATCCTTTCTGTGCTTCTGTTGTGTATGAAGCAAAAAGTACAAGAGCAGCGAGACCAGCAGAACAGATCGCATAACCTTTTGTAACTGCTTTTGTTGTATTTCCTACAGCGTCAAGAGGATCTGTTATATCACGAACTTCTTTTGGAAGTTCTGCCATTTCAGCAATTCCACCTGCGTTATCTGTAATTGGTCCATAAGCGTCGATCGCAACAATAATTCCAGCCATTGAAAGCATACTCATAGCTGCTATAGCAATTCCGTATAAGTTTGCGAATGAATAACTTGTTAGAATTCCTGCAACAATTACAAGTAGAGGAAGTGCTGTTGATTTCATTGAGATAGCCAATCCCTGGATGATGTTTGTTCCATGTCCAGAAAGTGATGCTTTGGCGATAGATTTTACTGGAGCATACTTTGTTGATGTGTAATATTCTGTGATGATAACTATCAAAGCAGTAACAACAAGTCCTACAACGAGAGAACCAAATAATGCGCCGAATGAATAAATTCCGTTATCAGACATTAACATCTTTGTAACAGGATAGAATGCGATCGCAGATAGAACACCCGCAGCGATCAATCCTTTATAAAGAGCTCCCATTATATCTTTGCTTTTTCCAAGTTTTACAAACCATGTTCCAATGATCGAGCAAATTACAGCTACACCTCCAAGTACCAATGGATATAGAAGCACATTCTGGTTACCTGGGAAGATCGAAGCTCCTAAGATCATGACGGCAATAGTTGTAACAGCATATGTTTCAAAAAGATCAGCTGCCATACCTGCACAATCTCCTACGTTATCTCCTACGTTATCAGCAATAACTCCTGGGTTTCTTGGATCATCTTCTGGAATTCCTGCTTCTACTTTTCCAACAAGATCTGTACCAACATCAGCTGCTTTTGTAAAAATTCCACCACCAAGGCGAGCAAATACTGAGATCAAACTGGCACCGAAAGCAAGACCGATAAGTGAATTAACATCTTGGAATATTGCATAAAATCCTGTAACTCCAAGAAGAGCAAGTCCAACTACAAGAAGACCTGTAACTGAACCTCCATCAAAAGCAATTTTTAAAGCTTGAGCTAGACCTTCTCTTGCTGCTTCAGCAGTTCTTACATTTGCTCTGACTGAAACATTCATTCCAACATATCCAGCTAGTGCTGAAAATATAGCTCCGACAGCAAAACCTAGAGCTGTTACGAAACCTAAAGAGACCCAAAGGATCAAAAACAAAATAACGGCAATGATACCGATCGTTTTGTATTGTCTATTCAAATATGCCTTAGCACCTTGCTGGATAGCTAGAGCAATTTCTTGCATACGAGCATTCCCTGCTGGTTTCTTCAAAATAAGTTTGCTTATAAAAAGTCCGTAGACTATTGCAATTACTGCAGCTACAACAGAAAAGATGATATATGCGTTCATAGATCTTTATTTATTAATAAATTAACAAGCTTTTAGGGCCTGTAGTAAGCAAAAGATTAACACAAATAAGCTTAAAAATAAAGCAAATTTCTTCGGTAAAGAAACTAATTATCTTGTGTAGTATCTGTTGTATCT
>CAZKTY010000051.1:0-4351 GCA_964555825.1 uncultured Candidatus Saccharibacteria bacterium | reverse complement strand
CATTATAATGATCTGTGGAAGATATGAAGGAATAGATTCTCGTGTAAAGAAAATATTTAAAATGGAAAATATCTCTGTTGGTCCTTATGTTCTAACTGGTGGGGAAATACCAGCTATGATATTGATAGATTCGATCTCTAGACAGATCGAAGGGGTTTTAGGTAATTTTGATTCAAGGGAAGAAGAAAGGGTCTCTTCAAGTGAGATGTATACCAGACCAGAGGTTTTGATATATAAAGGAAAAAAATACAAAGTGCCTAAAGTTCTTCTTTCTGGAGATCATAAAAAAATAGATGAATGGAGGTCTAGAGAGAGTAAGTGATCTTACTAGTAAAATCACTTGCATAAGAACACATTATTTGTATAATGGCAATATTGCTGATTATGTACATAGTAGTATAATCATGCGAATTCGTGAAAGATTGTGTTATGGTGGCTAAATCGCGACTTGTTAGGCCCATTATTAAAATAGATTAATCTTTCCGGCTACTCTGGATAATTAAAAGCGAAAAAGAAATTGGATGATCCTTTTTCTTTTTGTCTTTTGATTATCCTAGCTGGTGCAAAAAAAATATGACCACAATCGAAAGTGAGAGAATGGCAATTAATTCTGGTGTTAGTGCCAACACCAAAAATAAGAAATTCTTTTCAAGATTTAGGAAACCTCTAGTCGGTCTTCCTGATCTAGTTGAAGGACAAACAACGTCATTCAAGATCCTTCTTGAGAAAGGTCTCAAAGAAGTTTTCGATGAGTTTGGTAAGATCTCCGATTATTCTGGAAAGAAATTCGAATTCAGTTTCGGTAAATTTGATATGGGTGAGCCAAAATTCGATGAGCATCACGCAAAAGAGAACAAGCTTACTCTTGAAGCTCCTCTTAAGGTGATCGTAAAACTCAAGAATAAGATCTTGGGTACAGAAAAAGAACAAGAAGTATTTTTGGCAGATTTCCCAGTGATGACAGGTCACGGGACTTTTATTATAAATGGTATTGAAAGAGTTATCGTTCCTCAGCTTGCTAGGTCATTTGGAGTTTTCTTCACAATGTCAGAGTCAAAGGGGATGAACTTCTTTGGTGCAAAAATCATCCCAGCTCGAGGAGCTTGGGTAGAAATTGAGACAGAAGCAGACGGAGCTGTTTATGCAAGAATTGACCGAAAGAGAAAATTCCCAGTTACATGCTTGCTTCGTGCTTTTGGTCTAAAAACAAGTGAAGACATCCTAAAATCTTTTAAAGATGAAGAGGTACGAAAACATATTGAAATAACTCTTGCTAAGGATCACACAAAGACTCAGGAAGAATCACTTATTGAAATTCACAAAAGACAGAGAGATGGAGATCTAGCTACTGCAGAAAATGCTAGAGAATTCGTTCAGAGTCTTTTTGATGGTGAAAGATATGATCTATCAAGAGTTGGAAGACATAGATTCAATAAGAGATTTGAGAAAGGAATGGATGAGAAATCTCTTACTCAAAAGACCTTAAGTTTGGATGATCTTCTAACTATCATTTCTCATCTTGCATTTTTAAACTCAAATGGTGAAGCAAATGCTGATGATATTGATCACCTAGGATCAAGAAGAGTTAGATATGTTGGAGAGCTTTTGCAGCAAAAGATCAGAGTCGGTATGACTCAGATCAAGAGGAACATTCAGAATAGAATGTCTACAATTGATACAGAATCAAATCTTCCTGTTCAGTTTATTTCTCCTCGTCCGCTTCAAGCAAGGATCAAAGAATTTTTTACAACAAACCAGCTGTCTCAGTTCATGCAGCAGGAAAACGTGCTTACAGAACTTGAACACTTAAGAACTGTTTCAGCTCTTGGTCCTGGAGGTCTAACAAGAGAGCGAGCAGGTTTTGAAGTTCGTGACGTTCACACTTCTCACTATGGAAGAATTTGTCCTATTCACACTCCTGAAGGTCCAAACATTGGATTGGTACTTCATCTTTCTTCATATGCAAGAGTAAATGAATTTGGAATGATCGAAACTCCATACGCAAAGGTAAAGAATGGTCATGTAACAAATGATGTTTCTTACATGAATGCTCTAGAAGAAGAATCTTATATCATTGCTCACGCCGCTACTCCCGTTGATGAAAAAGGAAATATAACCGTTGATAAAGTTGAAGTTCGTATCAAAGGAAAGCCAGGATATACAACAAAAGACAAAGTTGATCTTATGGATGTTGCAACGAACCAAGCTTTTTCTATTGCAACTTCTATGATACCTTTCTTGAACCATGATGAAGCGAACAGAGCTTTGATGGCTTCAAACATGCAAAAACAAGCAGTTCCTTGTGTTATTCCTGAAGCTCCGCTTGTTGCTACAGGTATTGAAAGAAAGGCTGCCTATGACACAGGAAGAGTGATCTTAGCAGAAGGCGAAGGAGTTGTTTCTGCTGTTGATGCTAAAAAAGTTGTCATCAAATATGAAGGTAAAAAAGAAAAAGAATATCACTTAGCTCACTTTGAAAGAACAAACCAGTTTACAGCATTCCATCAGCGTCCAACGGTGTCTGTCGGAGAAAAAGTTGTTGCAGGAACAGTTCTTGCAGATACTTCTACAACAGTTTCTGGAGAAGTTGCTATCGGACAGAACGTACTTGTTGCATTCATGACATGGGCAGGACAGAACTACGAAGATGCTATTGTCATCTCACAGAAACTTGTTAAAGAAAGTAAATTTACTTCGATCCACGTTGAAGAATTCGTTGTGAATGTTCGTGATACAAAACTAGGTCCTGAGGTCACAACTCACGATATTCCAAACGTCGGAGAATTAAAGCTTAGAAATCTTGATGAAGATGGAATAATCAGAGTTGGAGCTGAAGTTCGTCCTGGAGATATTCTTGTTGGAAAGATCACTCCAAAAGGAGAGACACAACTTACACCTGAAGAAAGATTGCTTCGTTCTATCTTTGGAGAGAAAGCACGAGATGTTAAAGATACTTCAAAGAGAATGGAGAACGGCAAGAGAGGAAGAATTATTGGTGTGAAAGTTTTCTCAAGAGAGAACGGAGACAAATTAGAGAGTGGAATAATCAAGAGAATCCACATTGAGATCGCACAGCTCCGAAATATTTCAGTTGGAGACAAACTTGCAGGACGACACGGAAACAAAGGAGTTATTTCTATTGTTCTTCCTGAAGAAGATATGCCATACATGGAAGATGGAACACCTATTGACGTTGTTTTGACTCCCCTTGGTGTGCCTTCAAGAATGAACCTAGGACAGATTCTTGAGATCCATCTAGGTCTTGCTGCAAACGCTCTAAATTATCAAGCTATTGTTCCTCCTTTTGCTGGAGCAACAGATACTGAGATAAAAGAAGAATTGAAAAAAGCTGGTTTTAACGAAAGTGGGAAAATGAAACTTCTTGATGGAAGAACAGGACAGGTCTTTGGACAGGATGTTGCTGTTGGATATATGTATATTTTGAAGCTGCATCACATGGTAGAAGACAAGATCCACATGAGATCGATCGGTCCTTACTCACTTATCACGCAGCAGCCACTTGGTGGAAAAGCTCAGAACGGAGGACAAAGATTTGGAGAAATGGAAGTCTGGGCCCTTTTGGGACATGGAGTTTCATATATGCTTCGAGAAATTCTTACTGTAAAGTCTGATGATATTCAAGGAAGATCTGCAACTTTTGACGCGATTGTTAGAGGAGAAAGAATTGTTAACCACAATTCTCCTGCTTCATTCAATGTGCTTCTTGCAAACCTAAGAGGATTAGCACTTGATGTAGTTCTTGGAAAGTCGAAAGAAAATTCAAAGCCTGAAAGAGGCTCAAAAGAAAATTAATCAATAATCCACAATCACTATGCAAAAGAAAAAAGAATTTCAAAATTTCGACTCGATAAGCATCAAGATTGCTTCTCCTGAGAGGATCAGAGAGTGGTCTTATGGTGAGGTCACAAAACCTGAGACCATGAACTATCGAACACAGAGATCAGAGAAGAATGGTCTGTTCGATGAAAAGATATTCGGTCCAGATAAGGATTTCGAATGTTACTGTGGAAAATACAGAGGAATAAGATACAAGGGTATTATCTGTGAAAAATGTGGAGTTGAGATAACAAGATCAATTGTAAGAAGAGAGAGAATGGGACACATTGAACTTGCAACACCTGTTGCTCACATCTGGTTCCTACGTTCAATGCCTTCAAGGATCTCTTTGATCTTAGGAGTACCTTCATCTGAAGTTGAGAAAGTTGTCTACTTTGCTGGATACCTCATCACAAAGATAAATGAGAACGAGAAAAGAAGAATTCTTTCTGAACTTGATGGAGAATTCAAGAACAAATTAAAGAATATTCAGGATGATAAGACAAAGGATGCT
>CAZKTY010000050.1:0-4397 GCA_964555825.1 uncultured Candidatus Saccharibacteria bacterium | reverse complement strand
AGAACAAGAACTTTTGGGATATTTTAAAGAACATATCATCAATATCAAAAAACCATCTATAGATCTGATAGCTGTAACAAAAGGACCAGGTCTTGAGCCTGCTTTATGGGTAGGTATCAGCTTTGCAAAAGCCCTTGGAGAATTATGGGATATTCCAGTATTAGGAGTGAATCATATGGAAGGACATATTTTATCTATTCTGCCAGCAACAAGTGTAAATAAGATAAAATTTCCTGCGATCGCTCTCCTCGTTTCTGGAGGACACACTGAATTAGTTCTAATGAAAAAATTTCTCTCTTATGAAGTGATCGGAAAAACAAGAGATGATGCCTCTGGAGAGGCTTTTGATAAAGTAGCAAGGATCCTAGGTCTTACCTATCCAGGTGGTCCAGAAATTTCTAAACTTGCAGAAAAAGCTAGAAGATCAAAATTAGAGAAATTAGACCCACATCTTCCTCGACCGATGATCCATTCAAAGGATTTTGATTTTTCATTCTCTGGATTAAAGACAGCTGTATTGTATTTAGTAAGAAGTATGGGCGATCTGACAGAGACCGATAAAGAAAAGATCGCTAGAGAATTTGAGGATTCGACAGTTGATGTTCTAGAATCAAAGACAAGAGCTGCGATATTAAAATACAAAGCAAAAAGTTTAACAATTGGAGGAGGTGTCTCTGCCAATAAGACCCTTCAAAAAAGGATCAAAGCAATGGCAAGATCTTTAGACGTAGACTTTTATATACCTACAAAAAAATTATCTACTGATAATGCAATAATGATCGGAATTTGCGCCTTTTTTAACTCTTCATACGTATCAAAGAGTAGAAAGGAAATAAAAGCAGAAGGAAATCTCGTTTTTTGAGGTTTTTTCTGCTAGAATACTGAAGTAGTAGATTCGTTGTTATGGATATAAAAGTTAAGTTGTTCTTTTTATTGATGTTCGTATTTCTTGCCTACCCCGCTTTCGCGGAATCTCATCACGAGGAAGACAAGAACTCCCAACTATCAGCGCCCGAAGTAAAATTTGTGCGCTCTACGAGTTATAGCGCCAATGAAAAGGATGCTGACTCAGACACCAAGGCTGGAAGAAACACAGCCACTGTTCCCATCTCAAACTTGGAACAAACTGGACTTGGTGCCGTTGCTGTAGATCCAAAAGTTATTCCTTTTGGAAGTGTTGTCATAGACAGTACAGGTAAAAAATACCTTGCAGTTGATACAGGGGTTGATGTCAAAAGTAAAAAGGCATCAAAGGATCTTGCGAGAAAAAGAGGCTTTAGAAAAGACTCCGCTGAGTACAAAGCTCCAGTTTGCGATTTTTACAGTCACAAACAAGTTGGAAAGGAATGGGATCATTTTACCGTACTGAAATATGTCGGTCTAAAACCTTTTCTCGCTTTCTCTAGGTCAGAAAAAAAACGATACATTGATTACATAAGCGAAGTCATTTAAAAAAACTTCGCTATTTTTTTTGAAAAAAGCCTTAAAAATGATATATTTACCTAGTGATTTGAGATCTTAATGCCTATCTATCACTATCAAACTAACAATATTTTAATGAACGATAAATTTCTAAAACCATACGATCCAGAGGAAACAGAAA
Organism: uncultured Candidatus Saccharibacteria bacterium; assembly: GCA_964555825.1. Classification (GTDB taxonomy): domain Bacteria; phylum Patescibacteriota; class Minisyncoccia; order Phycocordibacterales; family CAIRYW01; genus CAIRYW01. Next base: position 2,794 of record CAZKTY010000050.1, on the reverse strand, counting down.
AAAAGATCTACGAACTATGGGAGAAGAGTGGTTTTTTTGATCCTGATGTCTGTGTAGAAAAAGGAAATACAAAAAAAGACGCAGAAAAATATTCGATCATGATGCCTCCTCCGAATGTAACAGGAGTACTTCACATGGGTCATGCTTTAATGATCACTGTTGAAGACATTATTGTCAGATATCAGAGAATGCAAGGAAAAAGAACGCTATGGCTCCCAGGTACTGATCATGCAGCCATCGCAACGCAATCAAGAGTTGAGAAAGAAATATCGAAAAAAGAAAAACTATCGAGACATGACCTAGGAAGAGAAGAACTACTAAAAAGAGTAAGAAAATTTGCTAAAGAAAGTCACGATACGATCGTCTCTCAGTTGAAGGTCTTTGGAGCTTCTTGCGATTGGTCTCGCGAAGCTTTTACACTTGATGATAAAAGAAATTTTGCTGTACGAACTGCCTTCAAAGAAATGTATGATACTGGTTTGATCTATCGTGGTCACAGGATCGTGAATTGGGATCCAAAAGGACAGACCACTATCTCAGATGATGAGATAGTTTATGAAGAAAGAAAGGCAAAACTATATACCTTTAAATATTCAAAAGACTTCCCTATTTCTATCTCAACAACCAGACCTGAAACAAAAGTTGGAGATACCGCTGTTGCTGTTCATCCAGATGATGAAAGATATCAAAAATTCATCGGAAAAACATACAATGTAGAATTCTGCGGAGTTCCTTTATCAATAAAGATCATTGCGGATAAGCATGTAGAAAAAGATTTTGGTACTGGTGCGCTTGGAGTAACCCCAGCACACAGTATGATAGATGCTGAGATGGCAGAAAGGCATGATCTTCCAAGCATTCAGGTCATAAATGAATTTGCAAAGATGATCGTTGGAGGAGAAAACATCCTAGGTAAAAAAACAACAGATGCAAGAGAAGTTATAGTTGAATGGCTAAAAACTGAAGGTCTTTTGGAAAAAGAAGAAGAGATCTCTCAAAATGTTTCAACCGCCGAAAGAACAGGAGGAATAATAGAACCTTTACCAAAATTACAGTGGTTTATTGCAGTTGATAAAGAGTTCGTCTTAAAAAATTCAAAGATAAACGGAATAAATAGTGGTTCAAAGACAACTCTCAAACAAATAATGAAAAAAGTTGTTGAGAACGATCAAATAGAGATCATCCCCGAATATTTTGATAAAACATATTTTCACTGGATAGAAAATCTGCGTGATTGGTGTATCTCTCGCCAAATTTGGTACGGACACAGAATACCTGTTTGGTATAAAAATGAAGAAATATATTGTGATGTGGAAGCCCCACAAGGAGATGAATGGATCCAAGATGAAGATACCTTAGATACTTGGTTCTCGTCTGGTCTATGGACATTTTCAACCCTTGGATGGCCTGAAAATACAGATGACCTCAAGACATACCATCCAACTGATCTTCTGGAAACAGGTTATGAGATCCTATTTTTTTGGGTCGCAAGAATGGTACTTATGTCAGGTTTTTTCCTTGGAGAGATCCCTTTTGAGAAAGTATACCTTCATGGAACAGTTCGTGACGCTCAAGGAAGAAAAATGAGTAAATCTTTAGGTAATGGTATTGACCCTATCGATGTTGCAAAAAAGTTCGGTGCTGACGCTGGCAGAATGGCACTCGTTGTTGGATCAGCTCCTGGAATTGATACAAAGATATCTGAAGATAAGATCAAAGGATATAAACATTTTTCAAACAAAGTATGGAATATTGCTAGATTTGTACTTTCAAATGCTTCAGATGCTGATGTTTCAACAGAATTATTTACTAGCGATGAAGATCTCTTCAGTGAATTTGAGAACACAATAGATGATGTGACAAAAGATATTGAAGCTTTAAGGATACACATAGCCTCAGAGAAGATCTACCAATATATTTGGCACACATTCGCAGATAAGGTAATCGAGGATAGTAAAAAGATCCTATTAGAAGGATCAAAAGAAGAAATATCTTCAAGAAAAAAACTATTGATCAAATTATTTGAAGGGTCACTGAAGGCACTCCATCCATTCATGCCATTTGTCACTGAAGAGATATGGCAGAACATGGGAAAAGAAAATTTACTGATGATCGAGAAATGGCCATCACTTAAGTAAGTGCTAGTACCTTAAAAACTCTAATATCTTGTAAATTTTAAAATGGAAATTAGCACAAACATAATTATCTTAGCGATCTTAGGGGGAATCTTCCCTTCTGTTCTATGGCTTAAATTCTGGTTCAAAGAAGATAAACATCAAGAACCTAGAAGTCTTATATTCAAAGTATTCGTATTTGGAATGATCTCCGTTCCTGCTGCGGTACTGTTGGAAAAAGGAGTATCACTTTTTATACCTGATTACACTCTTATTTCCTTTATTATTTGGGCAATTATTGAGGAAGGTCTAAAATTTGCTTCTGCATACTTTCCTGCACTTAGGACCAGATTTGCAGATGAACCTATAGACATGGTCCTTTACATGATGACAGCTGCCCTTGGATTTTCTGCACTTGAAAATAGTCTTTTTCTTCTTAGTCCACTTTCTGAAGGAAATATCCTTAAAGGTATCGCCACTTTAGACTTTAGATTCATAGGGGCATCATTATTACACATTCTAACTTCTGGAATTATTGGAATTTCTATGGCAGAAACATTTTACAGCAGTAATAAAGTAAAGTGTGTTGCTTTTTTTTCAGGAATTTCAATCGCCGTTTTGTTGCATGCTCTCTTTAATAATTTTATAATAGGAAGTAAGTTTGGTGTAATGATTTCATT
>CAZKTY010000049.1:0-4773 GCA_964555825.1 uncultured Candidatus Saccharibacteria bacterium | reverse complement strand
TATATTCATCAATCTCTGATGTTCTTCGGTATTCAATTCACCACACTTTTTATATTTTTTTCCACTTCCACAAGGACATAGATCATTTCTGCCCACCTTCTCTATTTGATTTTTATGAACTGGAACAGAAGATCTCTCCTCACCACTTGAATCATTCTCATGTACTTCAACAGTATTTGATATCTTCTCAAAACTGATCGGGCCTGAGATATTTGGAATTGCTTCTTTTATCATATTCGCAATAGATATCTCCATCTCTCTAAACAGTCTCAAACCCTCTTTTTTGTATTCAACCAAAGGATCTCTTTGTCCGTATGCACGCAGATTCACACTTCCTCTTAAGTAATCCATCATCTCTAGATGATCCATCCAGAAGAAATCTATTGCCTGAAGACAAACTGCTCTGACTCCTCCAAGAAAAGCTTCTTTCCCTATTTCATTTTCTTTTGCTTCTAATATCTTTTCAGCCTCTTCATCTCCCAAAAGTTCTTCACCGAGGACTTCTCTTATTTCTTTTTCATCGCCTGTTAGTATCTTCCTTCTTCTGGCATATATCACCCCTCTTTGGTGATTCAAAACATCATCAAATTCAAGAACGTGTTTTCTTGCATCAAAATGCAGACCTTCGATCTTTGTTTGAGCTGTTTCAATTGAATTACTTACAAGTCTACTTCTTATTGCTTCATCAGGAGCAAAACCTTTTTTCATTACACTCTTTATAGTATCTATCGGGAATGCCTTCATAAGAGAATCTTCCAATGAAACAAAGAACTGCGTCTCACCAGGATCTCCTTGTCTTCCACTTCTTCCTCTTAATTGATTATCGATTCTCCTAGCTTCATGTCTCTCTGTTCCAAGAACAAAAAGCCCTCCAATATTTTTTATTTCCTCGTATTTTCCTTCGTCATACGGAATACCTCCAAGTTTTATATCAACTCCTCTTCCTGCCATGTTTGTTGCAATAGTGACAGCTCCTTTTCTTCCTGCGGCAGCAATTATCTCTCCTTCCTTTTCGTGATTCTTTGCATTTAAGATCTCGTGCGGAATTCCAGATCTGCGAAGAGTAGCTGAAAGCAATTCATTTCTATCGATCGAAACTGTTCCAATAAGAACAGGCTGACCTTTTTCGTGAAGTTCTTTTACCTTTTTTGCGATCGCACTGAATTTTCCTTCTTCGCTTTGAAAGATCAGGTCAGGCTGATCCACTCTTTTTATCTCAACATGTGTAGGTATAACAATTGTATCTAGATAATAGACTTTCAAGAATTCTTCAGCAGATGTCTTGGCTGTTCCTGTCATTCCAGAAAGTTTTTTGTATAGTCTGAAATAATTTTGAAAAGTAATAGAAGCATAAGTTCTGGTCTCATCCATTATTTTCACACCTTCTTTTGCCTCGATCGCTTGATGTAGACCTTCTGACCATCGTCTTCCAGGCTGGAGACGTCCAGTAAATTCATCAACGATCATTACCTCTCCATCACGAATGACATATTCTTTATCCTTTTGGAAAAGAGCCTTTGCACGGACAGCTGTTTCAAGATGGTGCACATATTTGATCCCTTTTTCTGTATAGATATTATCAACACCTAAGATCTTCTCAGCTTTTTCTATTCCATTATCAGTCAAAGATACTGTCTTTCTTTTGTGATCTATCTCAAAATCTTCTCCTTCGTGCAGACCGTCAGCGATCTTTGCAAAGACCACATACAAGTTCTCTGCCTGTGCAGAAGGTCCAGAAATGATCAAAGGAGTTCTTGCCTCATCTATCAAAATAGAATCTATCTCATCAACAATGGCATATTCAAATCCGCGCTGTCGCAGATCGTTCTTGTTATAAGAAATATTGTCGCGCAAATAATCAAAACCAAATTCATTATTTGTTCCATAAGTAATATCAGCAGCATAACTTTCTTTCCTAGTCACAGGACGCAAAAAATCATAGACAACTTTGTAGGCTGCAACTTCATCTCTTTTTTCATCGAGTACCTCATCCTCTTTTTTAGATAAATGGGTCTCATCATATAAATAAGAAGCATCATTGTTTATCACTCCGACAGAAAGTCCTAGGAATGAAAATATCTGACCCATCCATACAGCATCTCTTCGTGAAAGATAATCGTTAACAGTCACAAGGTGAGCTCCTTTTCCACTCAAAGCATTCAAATACATAGGCAAAGTTGCGACCAAGGTCTTTCCCTCACCTGTTCTCATCTCAGAGATCTTTCCCTTATGAAGAGCAAGACCTCCAATAAGCTGTACGTCAAAATGCCTCATATTAAGAGTTCTCTTTGAAGTCTCTCTAACAACAGCAAAAGCCTCAGGTAAAATATCATCTAGGGATTCACCTTCAGCAAGTCTCTTCCTGAATTCAACAGTTTTTTGCTTTAGATCAGCATCAGAAAGAACCGAGATGGTCGGTTCAAGGTCGTTTATTTGTTTGACTATTGGATCAGCTTCCTTAAGCAATTTACTGGTCGCATCGCCAAATAATGTTTGAAAAATAGACATTTGAGCATTTTAGCATATTTTAGATAGATTTTCGAAAAGTAACCATCCTAAGACATCCCTAGTCCATTTTTATCAATAGCTACATTTTTTACAAATTCCAAAAAATTCGAGTGAATGATCTTTTATGATCTTGAAATCCTTTGATCCTGAAGTGAGTTTTGTGACTAATTTTTCAATATCACAACCCTCTAGTTCCTCTATAAATCCACATCTACTACAAACGATATGGTGATGATGATGTTCTCCAAGTTCATAGTATTGAGATTCCTTATGAAGATCTACTCTTCGAAGTATTCTTTCCTCTTCAAAAGAAGAAAGTGTCCTATATATGGTCACTAGATCAATATCCTTTTTCTTTAATTTCTTACTTATATCCTCTGCACTCAAAGGTTGGCATTTTTCAGAAAATATCTTTAGAACAGAGATACGAGCAGGAGTTGTTTTAAGCCCAGATCTTTTTAATACTGCCTTAGTATTTTCTTCACTCATTTTATTATGCAAAACGTGTAATTATAAATATCAGGACAATACCTATTATTGTCAGTCCTATCGTCTTAAATGAACTCTCCTTACTATGAGCCTCGGGCAAAATATCACTTGCACCGATATACAAAAGAAATCCAGCAAAGAATCCCAAGTACAGAACTAAGAAATTCTCCGAAACTCTAAAAAGAAAAGTTGAAGCCACTCCAAGCATCGGAGTCAAGGAATCAAGAAGCAAGAACCATCTTGCACGTTTCAAACTATTCTTATTCGTCAGGACCAATGTCACAGTATTCATCCCATCAGTAAAGTCATGAGCAATAACAGCTATAGCAACTAAAAGTCCAACACTTGAACTGACCTGAAAGCCAAGACCAATACCAACACCATCCATAAAACTATGTCCTGCAAGAGCAAAACCAGAAAGTATCCCAACATGAGGATGTTTATGATCTGGATATTCATCTTCATGAGAATGATGGATCAGAATAGATTTTTCTAAAATATGAAAGATAAGAAAACCTGAGACCAAAGCGATCATTACACCTGTTGAATTGAACCCATTCTCATTTATAAGACTTATGATCTCTGGAAAGATATCAAAAAAAACGACCCCAACAAGGACACCTGCAGTAAAACCCATTACTTTGTGAAGATTATCTTTATTTTTTATTGAAAATAAGCCCCCAAAAAAGGTCGATAGAAAAGTTGCTATAGAAAAAATAATTGCTTCCATTATTGATAGATCATTTACTATTTATAATTCACGAACTTTACACTAAATGCAAATGATTTGCAAGTAACTATCTATACAAAAAGACTGGGATAATAAAAAAGCAAAATCCCCTTTCGGGGACTTTGCTTAAGTGGTAAAGAAAACGATTACGCTCTCTTCTTTGCAACCTTCTTTGTTGTCTTCTTTGCCTTTGCTGCTTTTTTCTTTGCTGCCATGTTATTTTTTTAGCAAACTTTTTCTTATTATTGAAATTCTTTAAATAGAAAGAGCTCGCTTTGATTTATTCTCATAAGTTTCGTTTCTTGCGACCAAAGAAACGCTTTTCTGTGTAAATTATCTCTCGTAGTGAAAAAAAACACAATACCTTTTCAAAAAAAAAGTGGATAACTTTTTTTTTGAAAATTATTTTTTTGAAAAAAATTAAATGATTATGACTTCTTCTTCAAGATCAATTCCGATCTTTTCAAAAACAATTTTTTTTATTTTATCAGTAAAAGAAATTATTTTTTCAGAACTCTTTGAACCATGATTCACGACAACAAGAGGCTGTTCCTTCCAAAGACCTATCTCTCCATCTGAATAGCCTTTTAAATTCAAAGCTTTATCCAAGATCCATGCAGCAGAAAGCTTCATCTTCCCTTCTGATATATGAGCAGGCATATCAGGATATTGTTTCAATAACTTTTCATAGATATCAATATCAACAATAGGATTTTTGAAAAAAGATCCTGCTGTACCATATTCCTTTAGATCAGGAAATTTTTTTTCTCTTATGGATATCACTGCATTTCTAACTTCAGAAGAAGTTAGAGGTTTTTTTTCTCCAAAGAAGTTCTTTAGATCTTTGTATTCGATCTTTGGACTAGGTATCTTTGAAAGTAAAAAAGTTGCTCCAAGAATTATATATTTTTTACCATCTTCTTTTTTGAAAATACTATCTCTGTATCCGTACAAACATTCTTCTTTTTTGAAAATAAGAAATTTTTTACTTTTTAGATCAAATACAGAAACTTCTTTGATAGAATCCTTCAATTCCGATCCATAGG
>CAZKTY010000048.1:0-4812 GCA_964555825.1 uncultured Candidatus Saccharibacteria bacterium | reverse complement strand
CCTGACAACTCATCTGGGCGACAAAACAGAATAGTTTCTTTAGTCTTTTCTGAAGTCGATTCACGTTTAATATCTTGTTTAAATGTCTCCATATTCAAAAGTATATCATATTCAAATAAGTGCGAACTATACGTCGATCCACCTAAGGCTAAGGATACATTTAAAGTAAGGCTTTAAATCTCATCCAAATACCTAATTACCTTGTTTGCCAAATCTTTCTTCTCAATAAGATATTGGTCCCATTTATTACCTTCTTTCTTATTCATGCCAGCCACAAAACCAAGCATTGTTCCACCTAGTAGTTTGTTAGCTTTTTCAATGAATTCACCAGCAGGAACAAACCATAGATAGTCAGATAAATCTCCCTCTTCTGTATTAAAGAAACAAAATACAACAGCCATGTGCTTATGATCCATGAAAGCTGACGTCTTAACCGTAGCAGTAAAAGAAACAGGTGAACTTTCACCATACCTACTTTTCACCTGCAAAAAAATTGAATCAGTACTTTTCTTTTTCTTGGCAATGATATCTATGCCGTCATCGTCAGATATAGGCTTATAACAAGACAAGGATTCACTTCCGTATAAAACTAACAGCTCCGCAATTCTTGATTCTGCAATATCCCCTTTTTGTTTTGATGATATATTACTGGATACAGACCATGTTCTTTTTAATTTTACATCACCACCTTTAACGTGGAATTTACCAGCTCCCGCCTTTAAAGTATAAGTATGTCGCAATTTAAAGGTAAAAGGTCCAACTTTTTCAAACATGGATTTTTCTCCATTCTTGTTAACATCAACAACAAGCAAGGCATTCATTGTAGCTTCTGGCGTCTTACCATCAGAAACCAGATAACCATTCTTTAATGCTCTTTTTGTTATCTCCCTAACATGAAGAGATTCTTTAGCTTCTTCTAGGACTTTTATGGCGGCGGTTTTAAATATTTTCATATTTTTTATTTTAGATAAGAATTTTTGGCTTTAAGTATCAAAAAGTCTGATTTTAATTCGTAAAACTCTCGTGATGAAACATTTTGGATTCCGTCTTGACCACATCTATCAGGATTATTTTTATATAATGCAGATATATAAATACCCCCCAACCCAACCAGTGTAGCCACCAAAGTAATTCCTACTATTACAGTAAAGAAAAAGGTTATATTTTTTGTTTTTTTTAATTCTTCATTTTGTTCAACTAATAAATCTGTATGTCGATCGACTGTCTTTCCTAGCTCTTCAATATTTTGAGCATTTGGTATGAATTTCATGTTATTTTTGTTCGAAAATAGTATAATGTAAAGTAAACGAATCTCTGACTTGTTGAAAAGAAAAACTTAAGTAGATTTCTTTAAGTGTCTTTGGACTTCTTGCAATAAGTAAAGGCTCAGCTGTTCCACTTATTCCACTAGCGTTGTAGGTCGTTACATTCAACGAACCATCTTCTGACGGTCTCGCTTCAATTTTTCCACTTTTTTCAGGATTATTAGAAAAAATAAAATTAATTTTCAAGGGCTCATTAGAGCAATTGCTAAATTCTATTGACAATATTTCCCCTTTAAATGTTAATACTGAGCCATTTGCAATTATATAGTAGTTTTCTGTTTCTGATTTTATATTAGCCATAATGAGATTATATCATAAGGATATAAATTTATTAAAAAAACGGAAATTATACACAAGAAATCTGCCCCACGCTTCGCGCGGGATGATTTAAGCTAATATTGATGCGCTACACAAGTACACGGTAAAACACCCACGTCAAAATCTGCTGATTTTGACGCGATTTTTACGCTTAAAAGTTGGCTGAATGACAGGGTTACGGACTAAATGGAAGGAGACCTTGTAAGCACATCTTGAGCAATTTAGGTATATCAAATTGAAGCGTCTCGGTCAGGTCTCAGTGGACATGGCATACAGTATAAAAAGGTGGCTGGTTTGTCTATAATCGCTCACTTAATCTCTTGTATGGAATTCTGGTAGTACCAAGTCTTGGATAGACAGTATTAAGAACATCAAATTTATTGTTTTCATTATATGTAATCAGAATCTCACCTGTGCCTTTAATCTTTTTCTTTTTTAGTTGTTCAAAGATATTGTGAAAAAAGTTTTCTTCAATTTCTCCCGAAGACTGTAGAGTTATAAATAGATTTGTTGCACCAAGATCAAAAGCATAGTGTTCAAGTTTTCTATTTAAAAAAGACATGAAGTCGATAATGTTACAATTATTTCTATAACTCTTTAGTTGAAAGGCCCTTAGACCATCTTTATCTAGTAAACAAACATCTACATAATGATTTTCTTTGATATTTTTCTTAAGTTCATCTAAAGAATCGATCGTTTGTTTTTCAGGATTAAAACCGTCTTTCATAAAAAACACACTCTACTATTCTTAGAAAAGAAAGTGAGCATCATATACGAGGCTGTAAATATTTCGACGTCTTCCTTATCATTCACAAGCGAGTACTGCCCAGCGACCTTTAACATTTTATCCTTATCTTTTAAAAAAGTAACATAGTCTGTCTGTGAAAAACTGTCTTCTTTAAATACTTCACTCAACAATTGACGCCTTGAGGGAGCTTCAAATATTCGTCGAATATCCTGAACGTCAAAACAGACCAGGTTTAATTTTTTATGATAATAAATCATTACAATATTTTACATGATTAAATCTTCTGAAAAACAAAAAGATGCTCATGCATTATTAGCAGGAAATTTGCTTCCTTAGATTTTGTTACCCAAAAACCAGTAGCCTTACAATTAAATTGCCTTTTAATAATGTCTTCTTTTAATTGGAAACCAACATCTAAAAATTTTTGCATAACCTTAAAGGCCAATGGCTGATACATCTTATTTCGTCTAGTGTCTCCCATTAAAATTGCACAGTATTTACCTTTCTTTAGAACTCTAAACATTTCTTTTGCAATAAGTGCAACTTCATTAACAAATTTATCAATATCGTGTATATTTGATAAATCTTCCAATATTTCGCCTTCACTATATTTTATAATATCTGCGTATGGAGGGTGTGTAAGAACAAAATCTATTTCCTCGTTTTTAATAAAATTCAAATCTCTAGCATCACATTTAACAAATCTTTGCTTTGCCTTATTTGGAACCTCAAATTCTAGAGCTTTCTTAGTTCTTTCTAAGGCTTTTTCATTTACATCAACACAAGTAATGTGACGATTCAAAATTTTTGCTTCTATAGCTGTAGTACCTCCTCCAATCATGCAATCAAGAAGATGGTCTTTTTCTTTTGAATATCTAAGAATCAGATTTCGAACAACTTCAGGTGCCCAGTTTCCACGCCAATCAGAAGCATGCGTAGCCCAAGAACCTCGACGTGGAAAAGCCCAGACTGTTGTACACTCCATTTCAAATTCTTCAGGATGTAATTTTAATTCTTTCATACAAGTACTCTTTATTCCAACAATTATCATTATACCCAATTTTCTTTAGAATATCTGTAAATGCAACATATTCAATACTATGTTCCTTATAAAAAGCTAAACTATCCCTTAATTCAGGCGTCTGATTATTTTTATCTAGTAAGTCGCCAAAGGCAAATTTTTCTCTTGCCTCATACTCCTGATAACCAACCAAAATTATCTGAAGTGGTTTTTCGTATAGGCGCGGTATTTCACCATACTTTAAAGGGACACCAAGTATTTTTTCACCAGCTGTTCCAGGAGTACTCCAACTTCTCCCTTTTACTTCGTACACATAATCATCACATTCTAGATCTGGATCATATTTTTTATCTCTTAGAGAACTTTTTTTAACAGTTGTAGTTCTAACATTTTTTCTACCAAGTTTAACAAGAGCTTCCATTACTAAATCCTGACACAGTACTGTTGTCCACTGTTTACCACCTATTGTCTTAATAATATTATTCCCCCAGTTTTGCTCGATTTCTTTTGATTCTTTCAGTTTCTTTTCGCTCTCTGTGTTTTTCAAAGAGATTTCTGTAATTCCTTCATAACACCACTTTATGACTTCTGGATTACTTAGCAAGTTTAATTTATGTTTTTCCATATATATTTGTTATTTTGTAAAATTGTCCACGAGATGCTTCCAAGCTTTGTCTGACTGATTAAATATTTTGCTGTAATTTTTTGAACTATCTTTCTTGATTTCAGCATCTGCATATTTCTTTAATATTACATAAATTTCTTCAAAATCGCTATTTTCTAAAGAATTCAACAAAAATAATTTTGCAACCAAATAAAACTCCATTATTTTTAATAATCCTTTTTTAGCCTTATCAGATTCTATTTTTATCATTTTTTCCACAAATACCCCAGTATCACACAGAATAACAACCTTACTAAGGTTGTTTTCTATTGCCCCCTGTGTCCTTTCGTAATCACCACGCATACTGTTTTCAAAAATATTTTTTCTCGCATTCTTTGCTTGATCTGGTCTTAAAAAAAGGGAAGCAAAAGCCCATTGAAAAAATTTTACTAAATGAATATTTATTGATTTATTGTTATTTTTATTTTTCTTTCTATTATATACATATTTATTAGCACTTTTAACATTTCTGAATATCTCTAGTTCCTTTTGAAATAAATCATTTTTGACTATCCGCTTTTACGATTTTACATATAATATAGGTTTGGCTCAATTTTTTGTCCATCAATTTATCTTCAAAGTGTCTTATATAAATTGCCCAACGTCTGAGCCCCATTAACAACTTGTGGCTCATGAACATAGTAATTCCTTGCGTCTTCTAGAATCATTGTCGCCGTAATGGTTATACCATTATGAAAAAGAAACAGTGATTCATTATTATTTTTAACTGTATCTA
>CAZKTY010000047.1:0-5075 GCA_964555825.1 uncultured Candidatus Saccharibacteria bacterium | reverse complement strand
CGAAGACAGCATCTATGATTCAATGCCTTTTCTCGTATCAGGAGTTCCTCCTCAGACAGTAAGCCCAGGAGAATCATTTTCTGTTAATGTGACTTTCCAAGAGGTCGCATGCTACAACTCAGGAGCCATAGTTGATACAGCCACCGGTCTAGGAGCATTTTTGAGTGATACTAGTTCAAACTGGTCTTCAGCAACTATCGACAATGTTCTAAGTTCTTCTCAACAGTTACAAAAATTACATTTTCAGCCAACAGTTGCAGTAGGTCCCCACCAAAAATATTTGACACCTTATGCTGATGCAACAATAGCAACTTTTAGAGCACCAGGAAATCCAGGACAATACCAGATCAACACAAAATTCGTTAATACATGGAACATTGAGAATACGGGAGAAATGAGATATATAGGAACTCTTGCGGGCTACTGGCCAATAACAGTTACTTCAAATAATAATGACAGCGGTTCTCCTTCAGCTTCATCGACAACAGAGGATCAAACAGCTTCCTCTACTTGTTCTGTAGGTGATATCTGCTTCTCTCAAGCTAATTATTGTGGGATCACTTATAGAGGAAAGATAACTTCTTGTGACCCAGACGGAAATCCCGTATGTTCTGCAACAACTCCTTCTGCGAGCTTATGTCCCAATACCGATGCAAAACCATTACAATCTGTACCAGTAGGAACTATTAAGATAAAGAGTTTCTACGCAAGTCCAAGTACCATAAATCCAGCCTCAAGTGGTATAACAAATTCAGGAGTATGTACATTCAAGTGGGATTTCAACCAATATGACGGAATATCAAAATGTGAAATTTTTGATCCATCAGGAGCTTCTGTTAAGACTTTCACCCCATCAGAAACTAATCCTCCTTTATCCTCATATGCAGTAACAAACGTCAACAAAGAAACTACTTATAAACTATCCTGTTTGGAATCAGATGCTCCCACAGTTATCTCTACTAAATATGCTACCTGCTATACCAACCAGAATTACACTGAGGTCAATAATTAATAGGGGATATACCCTCTCTAAAATGAGATATTGAAGTCATTCGCTTAAAACAAAACTTTTTAAAATAGGTTATAATTGTTCATACATTAAATTTTTTAATCAAAAAACATGAATAAAAAACAAAAAGGTTTTATAAGAGCGATACTATTAGTGATCATAGCGCTTGTTATCCTTAAATATGCATTTGGAGTAAACCTAAACGACATAGTCAATAATCAAGTAGTGCAAGATTCTTGGAACATATTCAAACAACTTTTAGAATTACTATGGCAAGCGATCATACTTTCTCTTAATTATGTCAAATCAGCTATGCCTCAAGTTCAGCAAGCTTTAAACTCTGTTCCTAAACCTACAAACTAGTCCTACAAATGGATGGCTCTAATATCATAGATAAACTTGCTTTGCTTTATATAAAAGATCGCAAAGTTCTTTTTGTGAGATCTCGTGGTAAAGATGTCTTTTATACAGTCGGAGGGAAACGCGAAAAGGACGAGACAGATGAGAAAGTCTTGATCAGAGAAACAAAAGAGGAGTTAGGAATTGATCTTATCCCAAACACTATAACTTATTTAAACTCTTTCCAAGATATTGCTGACGGAAAAGAGAATACCTCCGTCAAATTAACTTGTTATAAGGCTGATCTCGTCGGACAACCAATTCCATCATCTGAAATTGATGAGATAAAATGGTTCAGTACTCAAGATACGAACAGAACGACTCCAACAGGTAAAAAAGTTATTTCTTGGTTGTACGAAAAAGATCTTATTGATTAGTATTGCAATACGAACGTTCGTTCGTTATAATTTTTTGTATGGAAAAACTACAAAGATATAAAGAAGACATATATCTATTTTATAAAAAGGTAGGGAGGATGCCTTCTTATCAAGAAGCTGCAAGACTTTTCAAATTAAGATCGAAAGACTCTGCCTTCAAGGCAGTTCAAAAATTGATCGCGATCGGAGCTGTCAAAAAAGATCCAAAAGGAAAATTGATCCCTAATCTGGGATCCGATCATTCTATTGGTATCTTAGGTGTAGTCGAAGCAGGCTTTCCAACACCTGCAGAAGAACAAAACCTAGACAAAATAACCCTTGATGAGTGGCTCATAGGTGATAGGAATGCCAGCTTTATGCTTAAGATCAAAGGTGATTCAATGAAAGATGCAGGAATACACCAAGGAGATTACGTCATAGTAGAGAGAACAAACATAGCTCCAGTTGGAAAAATAATTATTGCAGAGGTAGATGGAAAATGGACAATAAAATATCTGAGAAAAGATCCTATAGGATATTACCTAGAACCTGCTAATAAAAAATATACGAACATAAGACCAAAAGAAGGTCTTTCTATCAGCGCAGTAGTAAAAGCTGTCATTAGAAGATATGAATGATCCTCAAGAATATATTCTACACATAGATGGCGACGCTTTTTTTGCCTCATGTGAGATATCTCGCCGACCAGACCTTTTAGGAAAACCAGTTGTAGTAGGGGAAGATAGAGGAATTGCATGTGCCCTAACTTACGAAGCAAAAAAACTTGGTATATATAGGGGAATGCCAATATTCCAGATCAGAGAACAGTTTCCTCAAGTAAAGATATTATCCTCTCATTTTGAACTTTATGAAAAATATAATGAAAATCTTGTAAAGATACTGAACGAATATTTACCAGTGGTTGAGCCATATAGCGTGGATGAATGCTTCACGATATTACCTAAAATGAGAAAAAATGAGACGGTTAATTTTGTTAATGACCTAAAAATAAAGGTCCAAACATCACTGGGTATTACTTTTTCTTTTGGAGTCGCTACTACAAAAACCCTAGCCAAGATCGCTTCCAAAAAAGAAAAACCAA
Source organism: uncultured Candidatus Saccharibacteria bacterium (assembly GCA_964555825.1). GTDB lineage: Bacteria > Patescibacteriota > Minisyncoccia > Phycocordibacterales > CAIRYW01 > CAIRYW01. The sequence continues at coordinate 2,209 of CAZKTY010000047.1, read as the reverse complement.
ATGGATGTGTATTTCTTTTGGATGAAGAAGAAATAATAAATTCTCTTAAAGAAACTCAAATTGGATCAGTGTGGGGAATTGGAAGACAGATCAGTGCAGGACTTCTCTCAAAGAATATTAGAAACGCTTATGAGTTCGTAACAACCCCAAGACATATCATCAAAGAACTCTTTTCCGAACCAATAGTTGAGACCTGGGAAGAATTGAATGGAGTCAAAATTTTTGAAGTATCAAGCGAACCTTCTGATCAAAAAAGTATCCAAGCAACAAGAGCCCTTATAAAAGCGACTTCCCTAGAGCAAGAATTATTTTCTGAACTCTCAAGAAATATTGAGATTGGATGTGAGAACTTAAGAAGAACAAATATGTTCACTAATTCAACAAGTGCCTTCTTGAAACACGCCGATGGACTAAGACAACGGGAATCAGTTTCAACGATCCTTCCAATATACACACAAGACCCAAAGATCATCATGAGATCATTAAGACCTCTTATATCATCAATTTATGAAAAAAATACAAGATATAAGGCTACTGGTATAGCCTTACTTAACCTTAAAAGGCAAAACTTCATTACTGATGATCTGTTTGGGTCCCAAAGTACACATCTAAGTCAAAATAGACATTTAGAGGTCATAGACACCTTAAATCGTAAATTCGGTGATTGGAGTATCTTACATGCTACAAGTTTAAGTGCTGTGTCAAAAAGGAGAGAGGATCTTTTAAAAAGAGAAAAAAAAGATTCTTATGAATATGATCTACCATTACCATACATGGGAGAAGCCTATTAAAAAATAAGGTCCCACAGGGAAGACCTTATTTTTTAATATAAGCCTTATTCTATATACAAAGTATTACCGCAAAGATATACTATGTGTACTTCTGCGAAGATTGTCAAGAGGGTGAGAAAAGCGTTAAAGCTGGCTGTAAAAGGTCAGCTTTTTTGCTTTTGGAAACATGCAGACCAAACCAGAGACATGAATAAGTCTCGATAGGTTTATGGTCTGCATGTTTCCCTGCACAAACAGGGTGGTCGATTTTATCAGATTTCTTAATCACTTTTCTATGCCAGAGAAACAGGAAATGGAATACGTGCCGGTAGGGTTTGAAGCGAGGACAAGACGCTCTCGTCGCCTCCGAGTTTTTTTGGAGCGTATGCTCCTGCGGCTTCTTCACCATTCGTGCGTTTGTCCTCTCTGTCACCGGTTGCGGGAAAATGAGGCACAAGAAAAGGTGATCGAGTTTTAATCTGCTCAAAACTGGTTGGCGCGTTTTGCGATGTTCATACTGGGGGATGTATCTACGTGATCTCTCCTGGGTGAATCACGTCGCACGCGCCATCTGGTCGAGGGCACAACGAGTGTGGCAAAGCAACGGATCGTCAACACGAAGTTTTGGGATGACTCCTACATCACGAGGTTAACCCCGACTGAAAAACTCCTTTTCCTTTACCTCCTTACCAATCCGCTTACGAATATTTCTGGCGTCTATGAGCTACCCGCAAAACGGGTAGCTTTTGATACTGGAATATCAGTGGACAAGGCAGTTGCTATTTTTAGAAAATTGGAACAGGACGGAAAACTTGTCGCTGCCAATGGATGGGTGGGCATCGTCAATTTCATCAGGCATCAGACACTCAATCCAAAGGTCAAACAGGGTATTCTTTTGGAACTGAAACGAGCACCAAAGAATATTACCGATAGTCTATCCATAGACTATCAAGCTCTATGAAGAGCGTCAGATAGCCTATCGCATTCTAATTCTAATCTTAATATAAATTCTAATCTGAATTCTAATGATCTCCATTTAGGGGAGTTATCCCCAGCATTTCCACAGGCTCTTCAAAAGCAACGTGCTGAATTGATCAGGAAGTGGCGGGTGTAGCAGGAAAACAGGGCAGCCGGTGGCTGCCACTGTGAAGTCCATCTCATGTGAGGCGGACTTCTAGTGACAACCACAAACAAAGGAGTTCTTTTATGAATCGTCAACAGTTCATTGATCCATACCAATTGGTAACGGACACCATTATTCGCCAGCTTGAAAAGGGAGTGGTGCCTTGGCACTGTCCCTGGCAAAGAAATGTCGGCAGACCTCGAAACTTTCACACCGGGCGAGATTATCAAGGCATCAACATCATCCTACTTGGGTGGCAACGGTTGGCTTCTCCCTACTGGATGACATGGAAGCAACTCAAGGAACACGGTGGTCT
>CAZKTY010000046.1:0-5763 GCA_964555825.1 uncultured Candidatus Saccharibacteria bacterium | reverse complement strand
GCTCATGAGTATGCTTGCTAACAAGATGATCCAGTAGTTTCTCCTCCTTATTGTTACTTACAAAAAACACACCTGAAGGTGTGTTTTTTGGTGGGAACCTTTTAAGGTTTTCATTCGTATATAAACACTAAGAGATGAGAATGGTATAATTTATATATTAAAAATAATTTAAAAAAATGGAAAAGAAACTTACATTGGTATTCGGGATCGTTTTTGTTTTATTAGGACTTCTAGGTTTTGTTTCTAATCCTATAGTTGGAAATGTAGCGATCTTTTCAGCAAACGTATGGCACAATATGATCCATCTTTTGACTGGAATTATTCTTCTGGCGTTTGCTTTTTTAAAGCCTCAATCCTCACTAAGTGCAATAAAGACCTTTGGAGTCATCTATTTAGTTTTAACAGTGTTTGGTTTTATTCTTGTTCCAACAGGAGGCAGTCTTTTTGGATTGATATTGCTAAATAGTGCGGATCATTTCTTGAACCTATTGATCGGAGTTATTCTTATTATTTTTGCTTATGCTGTAGAAAAAAAAGAAAAAGGGCTTGATACAGTAGCTTCAAATTAGGGTCTTGTTTTCGAATCTTATTTTCTAATGCTATAATTAACGCATGGAATCATTGATCAAATCTGATGTTTTCTTTTTTGTCACGACGATTTGTGTTGTTCTTATAACAATTCTTTTTGCTGTTATCCTAATATATCTGATCAGAGTATTTAAGGATATTGATTTTCTTTCAAAGAAGATCAAACAAGAAGGAGAAGAGATAATCAATGATGCTCATAATATAAGAATGGATCTAAAGACAGGTGCAAAAAAAGCTTCAGACATACTTTCAATATTTTCTTTTTTAAATAAGAAAAAGAGAAAGAACAAAGATTAATAGTTAATTGAGAAAAAAAATGGTAAAAAAACAAGAAAAAAATGGTGCAAAAGTTGGTTTGGCAGTAGCAGGAGCAGCTGTCGCAGCTTTGGCAGGAGCATTGTTCCTCTATGGAACAGATGAAGGAAAGAAAACTAAGAAAAAGATCAAAGGTTGGACTTTGAAAGCAAAGGGCGAAGTTCTTGAAAAGATCGAGAGCATCAAGGATATTGATAAGGAAAAATATATCAAGATCGTTGATAGTGTGATCGAAAAATACAAAGGAAAAGTACAAGATAGTGAGGTTGAGATCGAGAGTCTTGCAAAAGATCTAAAGAAACATTGGGGGATCATTGCAAAGAAACACGGTCTTAAATAACTAGGGCATCCCTAGTCCACTTTATCCACAGGGATAAAAGAGAGAAAGGATACAACAAAAAACACGAGGACTATCCCCGTGTTTTTTGTTGTTGATAAACTGTGCTAGGGATGTCTTAGACTCCAAGGATCACTGGAATAACGATCGGACGCTTTGCAGTTTTTTGGAATAGAAAGCGCGAGATGTTGTCTGTAAGGATATCCTTAATAAAATCGAAGTTTATCGGGTGCTGTCCAGCAGTGTTATCCTCAATTGTCTTTTTGATGATGTTTCTTGCTTGGCGAAGCAGTTCCTGGTTCTCTCGAAGATAAACGAATCCTCGAGAAATGATGTCAGGAGATTTTTTTAGTTTTCCTGTCTGAGAATTAACACTTGCGATGATAACGAACATTCCATCTTCTGAAAGAAGTTGTCTATCGCGGAGTACTACTTCCTGTAGGTCACCAATAGCAAATCCATCAACCATAAGAGGGGAAGAAGGAGCCTTTTCTTTTCTAAGGATGATCTTCTCTCCATTCTCTATCTCTATTACACTTCCGTTATCTGGGATTATTACATTTTCCTTTGGCATTCCGAGAGATATAGCAAGCTCTGCATGAAGACATAGCATGTAATGGTTTCCGTGGATAGGAACAAAGAATTTAGGCTTAAGCTTGGTATGTAGCCATGCTATCTCGCCTTGGTTTCCGTGACCTGTTGAGTGAAGGAATAATTCTGATGTTCTGTAATGGAGGATCTTTATTCCATGACGAGAGATATTATCCTTCAACTTTTGAACAGCTTTTTCATTTCCTGGGATGATCGAAGCTGAAAGCACTACTGTATCTTTATCTGTTAGTTGGATGTATTTGTAATTTTTTGCAGTCATTCTAGAAAGAGCAGAGAATTCCTCTCCTTGTCCTCCTGTTGATAGGACAACGATCCTGTCTGGCGGATAATTATGTATCTCAGATGAAGGAATGAGAGTGTCTTTCTTGAATTTAGCTATACCTGCTTCTTTACAGATCTCAACGTTGTTCTTCATACTTCTTCCTTCGATCACAACTTTTTTATTTGCTTGTTCCACAGCCTCAATTATCTTTAATATTCTTGAGATGTGGGAAGAGAACATTGCAATGATCAGTCTACCTTTTGTGTTTTTGACGATCTCAGCTAGGTCTCTGTGCACATATTTTTCTGGGGTTGAAAATCCAGGGTTCTCAATGTTTGTAGAATCTGTCATCAAAAGAAGAGTTTTTTCTTTTGCAAGATCACCGTAGGTCTTTTCTTCCTCTTCTTCAGGGATCCCATTTTCATGAGCTAGTTTGTAATCACCGGGATTAATGATATTTCCCCAAGGTGTCTTGATACAAACTCCTGCAGTATCTGGGATTGAGTGAGTTACTCCAAAGAATTTCACTTTTAGATTTCCAATTGTGACTTCTTCATCTTTATCGATGATCTTGAAGATCAGTTCAGGTGCAGTAGGAAATTCACTCTGACGCTTCTTTATCATCAATGCTGTGAGATTTCTTGTGTATATCGGTGGGTTGCCGATGCGTTCCATGACGTAAGGAATTCCTCCTGTGTGATCTAAGTGACCGTGAGTAACAATAAGAGCCCTTATTTTATCTTTTCTTTCCTCAAGGTATTTAATGTTAGGTAAAATATAATCAATTCCAGGAGTATCCTCATCTGCGAATCCAAATCCAGCATCAATAACAATGATGTCGTCTTTGTATTCAATAAGTGTCATATTCCTTCCTACTTCCTCAACTCCTCCAAGAGGGATAATACGGATATTCTCTCCTGATGATGGAATTGGCTTGAAGTCATCAACTCGTTTTGTCAGTTGGTGCTGTGGTCTGTGAGGCATTCTGTTAGACGAGCTAGGCTTGTATGAACTATGCCTATCTTTTTCTTTTGCAGATTTGATAGCCTCCAATACTGGGGAAGGTTTTTTTGTATCTTGGCTGTTGTTGTAATGGGTCTTTGTATTAGTATTTGTATCTTTGTTTACTATTTTTTCTGGCATTGCTACTTCTACAGAAAAGGGCATTGAACGTCTTTTTGGAGGAAGACTTTCTTTGTTCCCTGAATTTGTTTCTGGGATCTCTTTTCTAATGAAGCGTGTTTGACCAGGCGAGCTTACTTTTTTTTGTGGATGTTTATCTTTGTCCATCTTTGTAATTTAAAATTTAAAATTTAGAGTTTAAAATGATTTAAAATATAAAATTAAAATTTTGGTTTATAATTCTTTTCTTTTTATTCGACTTAATAATTTTTACTATTTTTTTATTTAACAAATATCTTCCAGATCTTTTCGGTATCTGTATACCAACTATTTGCAGATAAAAATCTTTCAGAAGGGGATGTAATTCCTTCTGTGTTTATACCCTTGAGATCATTTGGAACTACATAAATAAAATCTGGGGAATATATGAACACTGCTGGATAATCTCCAGAGATCTCTGTTCCCAGCTTTTGGTAGATAGTTGAAAGACTGTCTGGGGAACTTGTTACTCTTGCGGAATTAAGAAGTTTATCTACGTCAATATTTGTGTACATTGCAACGTTAAGTCCAGGATCGTTTCTTTCTGATGAATGCCAAAACGCGTATAGATCCTCTCCTCGATCAATGACCTCTCCGAAAAGCAAAGAGTCATATTTTCTAGGACGGATTATATTTTGTTCTAGATCGGTAGAATCAAATACTTGGACATCTACTCTTGCTCCCATTTTTTCCCAAGTTTCTTTGAGTTTTTCTGATACAGCTTTAAGTTCTGGAACGTCTGATGTTGATATAGAAAAAGCTAGGTCAGTTGAAGTCTTTTTGTCTTTCAATTGATAGACTCCATCAGCTGAAAGTTTCCATCCTGCTTTTTCAAGTATTGCTTTTGCGTCAGCTATTCTCTGGTCTGATGTTTCATTGCCGCTTAGATTTGTCTGAGAAGGGGAAACAAAATATGGAAGAGGACCAAGTGCTGGAGCTCCGTATCCGTATAGCACACTTTGGATAATATCGTTTCTATCCACAGCTGTGGATAGGGCCTCTCTTACATTTATGTCTGCAAATACTTTATTCTGATTTTGATTGAAGAAGAGAGCAAATATTCTTGGTAAAGGTTCTTGTATTATCTTGGCTCCTTTGCTTGCAAGGATACTTGCATTTGCAGGACTGATCGATCCAAGACTGTTTATTTCACCTCTTTGATATGCATCTATCAGATTGTTCTCAGTTTCATAAAATCTTATGTATATAGAAGAAAGCAATGGTTTTCCTAATGCATATTTATCAAACGGAACTAATTTGTAATAAAGTGGGAGTCCTCCTTTATCTGTCTTTATTTCTTTGATCTGATAAGGACCTGATCCTATTGGATTGAAATTGAACTGACTAAAAGGGAAAGCTTCCGAATCAACGCTCTGCCATAGATGCTCTGGCAAGATCCCAAGAGTAAGGTTTTGAACGAAAGGTGTATAAGGTTTCTTCAAAACAAATTGGATCTGTTTGGTGTTGATCACATTGATCTGAATACCATCCCAGTTTGGAGCGATAGGACTTTTTAATACAGGATCTACTGCTTTTTTTATTGTGTATTCAACATCATAAGCTGTGACAGGATATCCATCTTGAAAAACAGCATTGTCTTTTATATTCACAGTGTAAGTTAATCCATCAGGAGAAAGGTTCCAATCTTTTGCTAGATCGAGTTCCAAACTTCCATCTGGTTTTGCTCTAAGAAGTCCTGAATAAACAAGAGTTCCAATATCTTTTCCTGCATCAGTAACTGATAGGACAGGGTTGATGTATCTAGGGTATCCAATGATACCTTCTGTGATAGATCCTCCTGATGTAGGAACTTCTACAGAAAATCTATCACTTATTTTTTGTAGGATAAAACCAAAGGTAATTATACAAACAGCACCAAAAAAGAAGAAGAGGGTCTTTTCAAACACTCCCATAAATTTAATGGAATTAGATATTTTATCTGCAGTTTTTCTCAAAAAGAGAAGGAACGAATCTTTCAAGTTGTTATTGATTTATTTTATAAGAAGAGTGACGATAGCAGAAGCAACAAATAGTATTGCTATGACTATTGTAGATACGAAGATAGTTTGTTCAGAACCACGTCTTGTGTGGAATCCTGCACCCCAGTTGTCTGATTGTCCAAAAGCACCACCTGCAGTTGCATCAGATTGCTGAAGAAGTATTAAAGTGGTCAATAAGACGGCTAAGACTATTTGTACGTAGGGAATAATTGTTTGCATCTAATTTGTTTATTTAATTGGTGAATTATAACTTTCCTCGTTCTTACAAATAAAGCGGCGCTTTACTCTATAAGTACAGGAGACTAATGACCTTATGACTATAACATATTTGGTTTTATTTTCAATACAGTCCTATCTTTAGGTATTTTGTCATCTCGTTCATAAGATCTGATCCTTTTCTAGATGAAAAGGTCTTTATCCACAACTTTTAATAAGATATGCTACAAGAGCACTTCATATTTTCAGGTCGCTTTGCTCCCGAAAATAAA
>CAZKTY010000045.1:0-5897 GCA_964555825.1 uncultured Candidatus Saccharibacteria bacterium | reverse complement strand
CTATAACGCGTAGCTCTTTGGCTCGGATTTGATTATTTATTCGTGGTTCCAATTAATTTGATTGCTTTACTTATTGGCAAAATATTAGCATAAATTTAAGGCTCTTACAATAAATTGAATAGTCAATCATACAGCTGTGTATAACTTTAATATGTTTAGTTGACAAATAGTGTATAATCTTGTTCAAACATAACCAGAGGAGGTATTCTTATGGAAAACGTTATCAGTAGCGGAGACAGGGAATTCGTGGAGAGGTCAGCACTGGGAAGGTTTTTCAGGGAATTGCGTAATGTTCGCCTTAGTCCTCTAAATCAGTGGGGGACGGGACTGGTCTGCCACCACCAACCTAACGAAGGGGAGTGCGATACTCATCTTCATGTTCAGGTCGGTGTTGTCGGAAACACATTATTGCGATTTCGCATAGAAAACCATCTGATAGCTCCTTGTGCTTGTACTGATTGTAGAAAAAAGCTGCGACTCTCCTGAAGTCGTGGCATTTTTTAAAATTAACTTTAATTGTCTAGTTTTATTTGATCTTCAGAATTCAATATCATCTCGGCTTTATTATTGTATGGTTTGATCGTTCCAGAAACTAAAATAGTTTTCCCTATATAAGAAGAAAGATCTTTGAATTTGGAAATATCCTCTGAAAAGATAACTGCACTAAATGGGCAGTTCTTGTAGCTTGAACAATAATCAAAATAAGTCACTCCTTTAGCAGATCTGTATATGTTTATTATCTTTCCTTTTATAGTTACTCCTTTTCCGATGTAATTCGGAGCATCTTTATAGTCAATTATCCTTGAGTAGTCTTTATTATTATCAGTTGGAATATTCTTTCCTGAGACAGAAGTATTAGTTTCGATTATCTTTTTAAGGATTGTTTCATATTGTTCCCTAAGAGATTCGTCGGTTCCGACTTCTAGGATCTCATCATTTGATACTGTTGCAGAGGAGGTCCAATTATAGCTTCCTGAAGCAAATGCCTTTTCACTTACAATTGCCTTGATGTGCATTATGCCGTCTTGGTGTTTTTCTGTTTCGACATCTATTCCAGCTGACCGAAGTTTTTCAATGATCGGTTTTTCATAAGGGTCGGTCGAATTTATTCTGTCTGTTATTCCTTTGACGATGACTCCTCGATCCTTTGCTTCTATTAAACTATCTGCGATATTTTCTTTTGTGAATTCATAAATAGCAAAATAGATATATTTTTGTGAACCATTGATCACATTAATGATCTCTTGGTCATTTTGCATCTTATCTAGGCTATAAATTACTCGTGTGTCACTTTGTTTTGAGGTAGAAGAAAAATTATGTAATGTAAAGATGACAATGATCAGAATGATCATAATTATTCCTCCACAAGCAATAGCTTTAAATTTATTGGATCTTATTTCCGATCTTTTAGATTCCATTGCAAATATTTTACACTATTTAAATAATTCCTAGGGCATCCCTAGTCCACTTTATACACAGGGTATCTCTTGTTTTCAGGTCGCTCCGCTTCCGAAAATAAAGTCGTCTACATCAGAATTGAAATGTTATAATTGAAAATATGGAGATACATAGACCAAGATCAAAACAGCCTATACCTAAAGATGCGAAGAAGGTGTTTAAGGGCATTCTTTTTGATATCTATCATTGGGAACAAGAACTTTATGATGGTTCAAGGACCGTCTTTGAAAAAATAAAAGGTCCAGATGTGGTCGTCATTTTTGGGGTACTTGATAATGGTAATATTCTTCTCTCCGAACAGGAACAGCCTGGTACCGATCCATTTGTAGGAGGACTTGGAGGCAGAATAGAGAAAGGAGAAGATGTTCTGACCGCTGCAAAAAGGGAGCTCATGGAAGAGAGCGGGTATGAAGCAGGCAGGTTCATACTCTGGAGAGCGGAACATCCAACTTCGAAGATAGATTGGGTCATTTATACATTTGTTGCCAAAGACCTTGTGAAAGTTGCAGATATGAATTTAGACGGAGGAGAAAAGATAAAAATTAAGGAGGTCTCTTTTGATCAGTTCTTAGAGATCTCAAAGGAGTATAATTTTTCCGAGAGAGAAATAGTGATCGAGCTTAGAGAAGCTCTCTATGATCCAAAGAAAAAAGAGGAGCTCAAAAAACTTTTTGATCCAAAAAAATGATCTTCAGAAATATTTCATTCTGTAAAACTTCACTGTGATATAATAAAAAATATTTTATACATTATGAATTTTACTTCTATATGAAAAAACGCTTTAAGAATTTCTTAAAAAATAAATATTTTATCATTGCTGCCGTTGTTGTCGTTTTGGTCTTAGTCTATCTCTTTTCAAGAGGGAGTGGGGCGACAGGTATTGAATCATCTCCCGCTGTTATTGGAAATGTTGTTGAAAAAGTAAGCATCACAGGTGATGTTACTCCGATCGGTAAGGCGGATCTTGCTTTTGAGAAAGGAGGTGTCGTCAAAAGTATTAATTTCAAAGTAGGAGATCAGGTAAAGAGAGGAGATATCATCGCTTCGCTTGATAGTGCTGACGATCAGGCAGCTCTCCAAGGAGCGCAAGCTAATTTGGAGGAACTTCAAAGAGGATTGCGTCCTGAAGAACTAGCTTTGGATCAATCGAGTGTTGATTCTGCTTCTACTGCACTGAACAATGCAGAGAGTGATGCTTTGAATGCTGCTCGTGATGGATATGTAAAATCCCAGAATGCAGTCTTTAATTATGCTGATGGTTTTTTCAATAATGCCCAGAGCGTTAATCCTACACTGAATATCCCAACTGATTCTTATACACAATCAAACTCTATAAATAGCGAAAGAGTATTGGTGACTGGAGCATTTACAAAATGGAAGTCAGATCTTGATTCATCCTCACCATCCGATGCAAAGAAGATCATCTCAAGCTCGGAAGGTTATCTAAGTACTGTAAAGAATTTCCTTGGAGATCTTTCTGATACTGTAAATAGACTAACTGCAGGAAATTCTTCTATCTCACAAAATCAGATCGATTCATATATATCTGCAATGAATACAGCTCTTTTGAGTCTGAACACTGCTATTTCTTCAGTTACGGCAGCTGATACTGCTCTAAAAAGTGCAAATTCAAATTATTTGCAGGCAAATAACCAATTTACTTTGCAGAAAGCTGGATCATCTCAGGAGTCTATCAATTCAATGTCTGCAAAGGTCTCTGCTGCTCAAGCTGAACTCAACAAGGATAGTATCTTTTCGCCTATAGACGGATTAATAACAAAAGCTGATCCGAATGTCGGTGAATTTGTCTCTCCTGGAGTAAATGTCTTTGGAGTAATAAGCAATGGAGAATATAAAGTTGAGGCATATGTTCCAGAAGCTGACATTGCTAAGGTAGCGTTGAATGATTCAGCTGATATAACACTTGATGCATATGGTCCTAATGTGATATTTAAAGCTACTGTCACCCAGATCGATCCTGCTGAGACGATCCTTGAAGGAGTTCCAACATATAAAGTTACGCTTCAATTTGATCAAAAGGATGACCGTATCCGTTCAGGTATGACAGCAAATACAGATATTTTGACCCATGAAAAAAACAGTGTACTTACTGTACCTTCAAGAGCGATCATTGATGATAATGGACAAAAAACAATCCGGATCTTGAATAGCGATGGAAAGACATTTAAGACAGTAAATATCGTTGTAGGTTTGAAGGGTTCAGACGGAAATTCAGAGATCATTTCAGGTGTTACAGAAGGACAGAAAGTCGTGACATACGTGAAATAAATTTAATTTATTTCAAATTTTATGACAAATATAATTGAAGTAAAAAACCTCAAGAAAACTTACTATGATAGTGAGGATCCAACTCATGCCCTTTCAGGAGTTTCTTTTAATGTACGCAAAGGAGAATTTGTTGCAATAATGGGTCCATCTGGAAGTGGAAAATCTACCCTTCTTCATTTGCTTGGACTTTTAGATACTCCAACAAGCGGGGAATATATTTTTGATGGAAAAAAGATCTCAAGTTATTCTAGCAATGATCTTGCATTGCTTCGCAATAAAAAACTTGGTTTTGTCTTCCAAGCTTTTAATCTTTTGGCACGCACAAGTGTTTTGGATAATGTTAAGTTGCCTTTAAGTTATTCAGATGTACCAGAATCAGAATGGGATGAAAGAGCCCGCAAGGCTGTAATAGATGTCGGGCTTGAAGAAAGAATGAATCACGAACCTTCTGAACTTTCTGGAGGAGAAAAACAAAGAGTCGCTATAGCCAGAGCTCTTGTTAATGATCCCGATGTGATCTTTGCAGATGAACCGACAGGAAACCTTGATTCTAAATCTGGAAAAAGAGTCATGGCTATAATCCAAAAATTGAATGAAGACGAAGGAAAGACAATTGTTCTAATTACTCACGAAACATCAACAGCAGAGCATGCTGAGAGGATCATTCGTATCATGGATGGGGTAGTTGAGAGTGATACAAAAGTGAAGAACCGCTTGTCCGCTGATGCAGAATTCCTTAAATAGCTTTAAATAAAATGACACTTAAACATATATTCAAAACAGCATTGATCGGACTTTCCACGAATAAATCACGTTCGTTTCTAACGATATTTGGGATTGTCATAGGTATCACAGCGATCATGCTTGTTGTTTCATTAGGTGCTGGAGCTCAAGCTTTGATACTTGGTCAGGTCCAAGGACTTGGAACAAATACTATCGCTATTATCCCTGGACGCGAACCAACAGGTCCTTCCGATGTCAGTGCTCTTTATAGTGATTCTTTAAAACAAAAAGATATTACCGCTCTAAGCAACAAAGCAAATGTTCCTGATCTGAAGATCATCATGCCGACAGTCTTTGGCGCAGGAGACGCTTCTTATGATTCAAAGGCATATCAAGTGACGATCTTTGGAGCAACAGAATATATGGCATCTATCTTTGATCTTCATCCAAATAACGGAGAGTTTTTCACAAATGATGATCTTTTATCAAGAGGGGATGTGGTAGTTATTGGTTCAAAAGTTGTTGATCATCTTTTTGGAAATGACAACCCTGTTGGACAAAAAATAAAAGTTAAAGGAAGAAATTTCAAAGTGGTTGGAACACTGCCTTCAACAGGAGGGGGGTCTTTGTTCAATTTTGACAGTATGATCTTGATGCCATACACAACAGCTCAGGATTATTTGCTTGGCATAAAATATTTCAATAGAATTATTCTTCAGACAGAAAATGATTCACAGGTTTCTGCTACATCGCAGGATATCACTCAGACATTGAGAGAGTCGCATAATATCACTGATCCAACAAAAGATGATTTCACAGTTCAAACTCAGCAGGATCTTGCGAATCGTTTAACTACTATCACTTCCGCTCTTACATGGTTCTTGGTAGCCGTTGCTTCTATTGCTCTTTTTGTAGGAGGAGTGGGCATCATGAATATAATGCTTGTTTCAGTGACTGAAAGGACAAGAGAGATAGGACTTAGAAAAGCACTTGGAGCAACTGATAAAGATATCCTCTCACAATTCCTGCTCGAAGCAGTACTCCTTACTGCTATAGGAGGACTTGTTGGTATCTTGCTTGGAGCTTCCTTATCGTTCGTGATAGCCATTGTGCTTTCACATGGTCTCGGAGTTAATTGGCAGTTCGTCTTTCCTTGGAGTGGAGCAGCGATGGGTCTTGGAGTTTCTGCTCTTATTGGACTCATTTTTGGAGGTTATCCAGCAAAACAGGCTGCAGCAAAAAGTCCAATTGAAGCTTTGCGATACGAATAGAAAGATCAATTTTATTTTTTAGAGAAAAATATTTGATCATTAAGAGCTGTATTAGTTATTAACATTTATTTAAATAAAAATAATGTTATAATTTCCTCACAAATCCCCATGAAAAATCTTTTAAACCTCAAGAAAAAAGATCCTTCTGACATAGTC
>CAZKTY010000044.1:0-5936 GCA_964555825.1 uncultured Candidatus Saccharibacteria bacterium | reverse complement strand
CCTAAAGAAGGAGGAAGGAGGAAGACACACACCATTCTTTACAGGATATAGACCACAGTTCTACATCAGAACAACTGACGTAACTGGTGAAGTAACATTGAATGCTGGAGTTGAAATGGTTATGCCAGGAGATACTGTTACCTTTAATGTTAAGTTGGTTGCACCTGTAGCTCTCGAGGAAAAGCAGAGATTTGCTATCCGCGAAGGTGGAAAGACTGTAGGTGCTGGAGTTGTCACAAAAATAATTAAGTAAGTAGTATAGAAGGTAAGGAAAAGAATTTTAATCCCATTTACCTTCTAGCCACAAACCACTACAAAATGGTTACAAAAAAAACAACAAAAACTAAAGACGCAAAGAAGACGACCGAAGCAGGTTCAAAACTTCGAATTCGTGTCAGAGCTTATGATCACAAGATTCTTGACGCATCAGTCAGGCAGATCATGGATACAGCTTTAAGATTCGATGCCAAAGTTTTGGGACCGATCCCTCTTCCAACAGAAATAAGAAAATATACAGTTAACCGAGCGTCTTTCGTTTACAAGAATGCAAGAGAACAGTTCGAAATGAGAACACACAAGAGATTGGTTGATATTGAAAGCCCAAATGGAAAAGTAATTGAAGCGCTTTCAAACCTTTCTCTTCCATCTGGAGTGAATATCGATATAAAAATGATGTAATCCAAAAATATGAAATTCGCCCTAGCAAAAAAAATAAATATGACAAATCTTTTCGATAAAGACGGAAAGGTTCACGTGGTCACAGCCGTAGAAGCAACTCCTTCTTTTGTTGTTCAAGTTAAGACAGCAAAAAAAGATGGTTACTCTGCAGTTCAACTTGGCTTCGGTGAAAGAGCAAAGAAAAATATAGCTAAGCCTCAGCTTGGTCATATGAAAGAGATCGGTAGCTTTGAGGTACTAAGAGAATTTAGACTTAAAGATACTGATACTGCTCCAACAGCTGGAGATAAGATCACACCGATAGAACTTTTTGCAGAAGGTGATGCTATTACAGTTTCTGGAGTTACAAAAGGAAAAGGTTTTCAAGGTGTTGTTAAGAGACATAACTTCAAAGGAGGTCCAAGAAGTCATGGTCAGAAACACTCAGAAAGAGAACCAGGATCAATCTCAGGAGGAACAAGAGAAGGAGGAAGAGTTCCAAAAGGAATGAGAATGGCCGGAAGAATGGGAGGGAATAAGATCACTGTCAAAGGATTGAATGTAGTTGCGATCGACAAAGATAATTCAATTATTTACATAAAGGGTGCGGTACCAGGAAGAAGAGGAACACTTCTCGAAATAAAAGGCTAAAAAACAGATATGGATAATGTAAAAACATACAACTCAAAAGGAAAAGAATCAGGAGAAATTACACTTCCAGAAAAGGTCTTTGGAGTAAAGTGGAATGCAAACTTGGTTCACCAGGTCATTACCTCTCTTATGTCTTCAAAAAGAAATGGTACAGCTCACGCAAAGACAAGAGGAGAAGTTAGAGGAGGAGGAAAGAAACCTTGGAAGCAAAAGGGTACAGGACGCGCTAGACATGGTTCTTCACGTTCGCCTATCTGGGTTGGTGGAGGTACTACTCATGGACCAAGAAATGACAAGAATTATGACAGGAAGGTCAACTCAAAACAGAATGCAAAGGCTTTAGCTTCTATTCTTTCAGCAAAACTTCGCGATGGAGAGATAATCTTTGTTGATCAGATAGACTTTAAAGCACCAAAGACAAAAGATGCAAAGGATGTGATCTCAAATCTTTCAAAGATCAAAGGATTCGAAAGATTGAGTAAGAAAACAAACGCGGCTTTGATCGCTCTTTCTGGTAAGAGTCAGGAAGTCGAAAAAAGTTTCAGAAATATTGGAAGTGTTTCAGTTCTAGAGACAAGAAATATCAATCCTGTTGAAGCTCTGAAGTACAAATATATTTTGATAGAGAATCCAGTAAAGTCAGTAAAAATCTTAGAAGATAGGATCTCAAAATAAACCTCATGAAAAAAGAACCATCACAAATCGTTTCAAGACCAAGAATTACCGAAAAATCAGCTTTTGGTGTGGAGAAAGGAGTTTATACTTTTGAGGTCTCAAAAGATTCAAACAAGGAATCGATCAAACAAGCGATCAAAGTTTTATACAAGATCGTTCCAAGAAAGATCGCCATAGTAAAATTACCTTCAAAGAAAGTTTTTTCTAGAGGAAAGAACGGAAAGCAATCTGCAGTCAAGAAAGCTTATGTTTTTCTTAAAAAAGGCGAAAAAATAGATTTAGCATAAACATTTTCCATCATGAAAAGTTACAGACCATACACAAAATCAAGAAGACATATGACGAACGTTTCCTTCCGAGGCGTTTTGACAACAAATGAGCCTACAAAATCTCTTACAAAAGGATTTAAAAGGTCAGTTGGTAGAAACAACCTTGGACGTGTCACAACCCGCCATAAGGGAGGAGGTCATAAGAGACTTTTCAGAGATGTTGATTTTAATTACAGTAAAAAAGATATTCCAGCTAAGATCGCATCAGTAGAATATGATCCAAACAGATCTGGTTTCATAGGTCTTGCTGTCTACAAGGACGGAGAAAAGAAATATGTTCTTATTCCAAAGTCTGTTAAGGTTGGAGATACTTTTGTAGTTTCAGAAAAGACAGATGTAAAGCCTGGAAACAGAATGATGTTAAAGAATATTCCAGTTGGAGGTTTTGTTTTCAACATTGAGATCAAGAACAATGGAGGAGCAAAACTTGCAAGATCTGCAGGAATTTACGCAGAAGTTGTTGCACAGGATGAAGGTTTCACATCTATTAAGATGCCTTCATCAGAAGTTAGAAAGATCGTTGACTCTTGTTTTGCAACACTTGGTGAAGTATCAAATGAGGAACACCACTTAAGGAATTTTGGAAAAGCAGGAAGAAGCAGATGGATGGGTATTAGACCAACCGTTAGAGGAACTGCAATGAACCCTGTGGACCACCCATATGGAGGAGGAGAAGGAAGACAAGGAAGAGGAACAAGAAGAGCAAAATCAGTTTACGGAAAACCAACAGGAAAAGGACAGAAATCACGTACTCCAAAGAAATATTCAAACAAATTTATTGTCTCTCGAAGGGTTGTTGGAAAGAAAAGATAAGCAAAGGACCGCCGAAAGGCGGTTTTTGTTTAATTGACCAAGATATTAGAACTTTAAACAAGCATTTTAAATGCTCAGTGTTTGACAGGGATCGTTTTTACTTGATTCTGGAGGTATTGAGATATAAAAGGACAAAGAGGGGTATTTTGGACGTCCTCAGTGGTTAATAAAGAGGTATTAATTCATGTATTTTTTATAGAAAAGTGTATTAAGAAAACTTCTTATAAATTAAGGTTGAATAGTTTCAGCAATGTAAATATTGGTTTTTAAATGTTTTTTACAGTAAGAAAAAGGTGTATTTTGTGAGGGATCATCAAAAAAAGAAGGCTAAAAATTTATTCCACGCAAATTTAAGGATCCTTATCAATTTATAAATGGGTGAATTATTTGACAGGTAGCTTTATTTTGTATAGTATTTACCCCACGCTCTTACAAGGGCTATTTATTTTATTTATGTCACGATCAGTCAAAAAAGGACCATATGTCGACGAAAAGCTTCTGAAGAAGATCGCCGGCAAAAGACCACAGGAATCTGGGGTTATTAAGACATGGGCAAGAGCAAGTCAGATCGCACCTGAGATGGTTGGTTTTATTTTTGGTGTCCATAACGGAAAAAGTCACATAGAAGTATTCGTCACCGAAGATATGGTAGGTCACAGACTTGGTGAATTCTCTGCCACAAGAAAATTCGTTAAACACGGAGGAAAGATGCAGAAAGAACAAGATCAGGCTAAGAAGGATGCTGAGCTCGCAGCAGCAAAGACCGCTAAGGCAGCCTCAGACGCTCCAGCTAAAAAATAATCATTATGTCAGTTGCAACCCTAAAAAATTATCGCCAGTCACCAAGAAAAGTTAGGCTTGTAGCTGACTTAGTTCGAGGAAAATCAATTGAATCAGCAGAGAGTATTTTAGCTTTCGCTGTGAAGAGATCTTCTCCTCAGCTTCTTAAACTCATCAAGTCAGCGGTAGCAAATGCCACCAATAATTCTGGTGTTTCAAAAGAATCACTTTTCATAAAGACAATTACGGTAAATAAGGGAGTAGTTCTAAAGAGATCTATGCCTAGAGCTCGTGGTTCTGCTTCTGCTATCCGAAAACACACAAGTATCGTCAAAGTTGAATTGGGCATCAGAGAGGTAAAAGCCCCAAAAGTTAAAAAAACAAAAACAGTAGCTAAAAAATAATACTATGTCACACACCGTACATCCATATTCACATAGACTAGGAACGATCAGAGACTGGAAAAGTAGATGGTTTGCTGTTAACTCAAAATACCGTGAATTCCTTAAAGGAGATATCTTACTTAGAGAATTTCTTGAGAAAAAACTTAAGGGTTCTTATGTTAGTGGTGTCGAGATAGAAAGAGGAGCAAAGACAATTAGAGTTGTCATCACAACTTCTCGCCCTGGTATCATTATTGGACGAAACGGAGAAGGTGCAGAAAAACTTAGAAAAGATATCAATTCTTTCCTATTGAAAAATAAACTATCAACAGGTCAAGAATTAAAGCTTGATGTTGAAGAGATCAAATCACCAGAATCAAATGCTATGATCGTAGCTATGCTTATGGCAGAAGGTCTTGAGAAAAGAATGCCTTTCAGAAGAGTAATGAAACAGACCATCGATAAAGTTATGGCAAACAGAGGTGTTGAAGGTGTAAAGATCTACTTAGGAGGTCGTCTTGGAGGTGCTGATATGGCAAGATCTGAGACTTTGAAGAAGGGAAGAATTCCTCTTCAAACAATTAGAGCAGATATCGACTATGCACAATACAGAGCAACTATTCCTCAAGGTGATCTTGGTATAAAGGTCTGGATATACAGAGGAGAAATTTTCAATAAAGTTAAATAATTTAATTTACTACCATGTTATTCCCTAAAAAAGTAAAACACAGAAAATGGCAGAGTGCGCGAAGAAATCTTTCTAAGCTCAAGACTGAAACTCGTGGAACTACAGTATCGTTTGGTTCACATGGTCTTAAGGCCCTTGCATATGCAAGAGTAAGATCAAATCAGATAGAATCAGCAAGAAAGGTTGTAGCAAGATCTATTGGTAAGACAGGAAAGATGTGGATCAGAATTTTCCCAGATAGACCTTACACATCTAAACCGCCAGAAGTACCCATGGGAAACGGAAAGGGGGACCCAGATGGATACTGCTTTGAAGTCTATCCTGGTCGCGTTATATTTGAAGTTGACGGACTTACAGAGAAGGATGCAAAAGAAGCTCTTAGAAAGGCAGGAACAAAACTTCCTATGAAAACTAAGATCTTTGCTCGAGTGTAATCAATACAAAAATGAAGATCAACGAAATCAGACAAAAGAATAAAGAGCAGATAGAAAAGCTTATTCACGACCAAAGAGAAAAACTTAAGGACATGGTATTTGGTGGTGCAGGAAGCCGTGAAAAGAATGTTAAGCTTGAGAAGACCATCAAAAAAGACATTGCAAGATTTTTTACTGTTTTGAATGAAGCAAAGAAAGAAGTGGTCGTAGAAGTGAAGAAAGCTGAAGTGAAAGTTAAAAAAGTTGCAAAGAAAGTTTCAACAAAAAAATAATATATGAAAAAGCAAGAAGAAAAAACAGAAAAAGTTTCAAAAGGCAAAATTCTAGAAGGAATTGTTGTTTCAGATAAGATGAAAGATACTTGCAATGTCGCAGTTGAAAGATATGTTAAGCTTCCAAAATACGGTAAATATGTTACAAGATCAAAGAAGTATCTTGCCGATGATAAAGGAAATACAAAGAAAATTGGAGACAAGGTTACAATTCAAGAATGTGCCCCAATTTCAAAAAGAAAGTCATTTAAAGT
>CAZKTY010000043.1:0-5997 GCA_964555825.1 uncultured Candidatus Saccharibacteria bacterium | reverse complement strand
ACTCAAAACACCGAATCCTGATCTCACCCTCAAATGTTCATTGATCTGCAGGAAAACCTGCAAGGCTTAAAACTCCATTACTCTAGCGTTTTTTGAAGAAAAAATCAAAAAATTACTTCTTTAGAGCTGCTTTTATGAAAGCTGTGAACAATGGATGAGGAGAAAGTGGTCTAGCTTTGAATTCTGGATGGAATTGAGTTCCTAGGAAGAACGGGTGCTTTGACTTTGGAAGTTCGGCAATTTCCATCAATTTTCCGTCTGGTGATGTTGCTGAAAATACCAAGCCAGCTTTTTCTATGTCTTTTATGAACTCTGGATTGACCTCATATCGGTGTCTGTGTCTCTCTGAGATGGAAACTGTCTTGTAGCTTGAGAATGCGATCGTTCCATCTTTTATAACAGCAGGATATGCACCAAGTCTCATTGATCCTCCAAAGTCTTTGCTCAAAAGTTTTTTCTCTTGCTCTGGCATTATGTCGATAACCAAGTGTTCAGATTTCTTTGTGATCTCAGATGTGCTTGCATCTTTCCAACCCAAGACATTCCTTGCATATTCGATAACCATAAGCTGCATTCCGTAGCAAAGTCCAAAGTAAGGGATCTTGTTCTCTCTTGCATATCTAATAGCTGAAAGCTTTCCTTCGATCCCTGTTTCTCCAAATCCTCCAGGAACGATTATTCCATCGAATTCCTTAAGTCCATTTAATTTGTTTGGATCTTTCTCAAAATCTTTTGAATTAAGCCAGGTCAATTTTGCTTTTGCTCCATTGTGATATGAAGAGAATTTAACAGCCTCAATAACAGACAGATAAGCATCAGACAGAGTAAAATCTCCAGTATCAAAATATTTTCCTACAACTCCGATCTTTACCTCCCTCTCAGTCTTCTTAGTCTTTGAAATAAAATTCTTCCAAGGAGTAAGATCGATAGGTCTCTTTGGCAAACTAATTAGATCAAGAACAATTTTACTGAAATTTCCTTTTTCAAAATTCTCTGCAACTTCATAGATAACTCCAACATCAGGAGCTGAAATGACATAGTCCTTTGGAATACTGCAAGAGATCGCGATCTTTTCTCTTCTCTTCTCATCCATAGCAACCTCACTTCTTGCAACAAGAATATCTGCCTGAACTCCATAGGAGTTAAGCATTCTCATTGCATTCTGTGTTGGCTTGCTTTTCATTTCTCCGAGCATTCCTGGAACAGGAAGATAAGAGACCATTATAAAAATGACATCCTTGGGATTGCGGATCTTTAGAACTCTTGCAGCTTCGATGAACATTATATTTTGATAGTCTCCAACAGTTCCTCCGATCTCAATTATGGAGATCTCTGAATTTGATTTATCTGCTGCAAGATTGAAACGGCTGATTATCTCATCGCGAATATCTGGAATAGCCTCAACACACTTACCTCCGTATCCAAGAGATCTTTCTCTTTCGATAACAGATTTATAGACCATACCGCTGGTCATATAACAATTCTCAGAAATATCTCTGTTCAAAAATCTTTCATAGTTTCCCATATCCTGATCGGTCTCAAGTCCTGAATTAAGAACAAAGACCTCACCATGTTCTGTAGGATTCATTGTACCTGCATCAACGTTTAGGTAAGGATCTACCTTTACAATATTTATCTTATAGCCACATGACTGGAGAAGCATTCCTATGGAAGATGTAGTGACACCTTTTCCAACTCCGGACATAACTCCCCCTACTACGAAGATATATTTGTGGCTTTTTTTCATACCTAGATTTTAAGATATTTTCTGACAGCCAGATAGCTTGACAAGGCACCAATTGCTAAGCCTGACAATGAAACGACGCCAATAAACTCAAGAATATTTGAAATATAGTAGTTGAACAAATTTATCCCCGTTCCAAGGTCATATATCTTAGGACCGATCCAGTAAGTGACAGGCAGAACCAAGATCAAACATAGTACGGCTGCACAAAGTCCATATATAAGACCACTGATCACGAAAGGACCCCTAATATAGCGCGTACTAGCTCCCACAAGCCTCATTACGGATATTTCCTCCCTTGCCATGTATATTGCAAGACTGATCGTATTGTAGGTAATAAGAAGCGATATTAAAGAGAAGAAGATAACGCCGATGATCCCAAGTTTTTTTGATGAGGAGATCATCTTGTTTATGACATCAATAGCCTGTTTGTTTCTAGCATAATTGACGCGGTCAACAATACTGCTTTGAGACTGATTCTGTTCTGCATCTAAGAAAGATGCTATTCCAGAATACTGCGAGATGTCTTTTGCCTTGATACTCAAAGATCCTCCAAAAGGATTATTTCCTACTTCTTCAATTGCCTGAAGGGTAAGCTGATCGTTCTGGTGTCTGCTTGTGAAATCTGCAAGTTCTTGATCACTTGTTGAATAGGTCACTTTATCTACTTCAGGAAGTGCCTGAATTCTTTTTTGAAGACTAGTGATCTCATCATCAGAAGCAGAAGTAGAAAGATACACTCTTATATCAACAGCATTCTCTATTTGGGACAAAGTTGAACTAAGAACAGCTCTAGTGAACATAAGAGAAGCAACAACAGACAAAGCAACTGTTGTAATAAGTACAGCCGCAATTGAGACTGAGATATTTCTAGCAAAATTTATAAAACCAAGTCTAACTATTCTTTTTATATTTATCCAAAGCATATTTTTTACATAACGAACTTACCCTTTTTGTTGTCTCTAATAACTTTTCCTTTCTCCATTGTGATAACCCTCTTACCCAAAGCATCGACAATGTCTTTGTTGTGGGTGGCGAGAATAACAACGGTTCCTAATTCATTTATCTTCTGAAGTATATCAATGATCTCTCTGCTTGAAATAGGATCGAGGTTTCCTGTTGGCTCATCTGCAATGATAATATCGGGTTGATTGACGATAGCTCTTGCGATCGCAACTCTTTGTTTCTCTCCTCCTGAAAGTTGTCTTGGAAAACTCAACATCTTGTCAGAAAGGTTCACGAGTTCCAAAACATGAGGAACATCAGAAGAGATATCTTCTTCACTCCTTCCTGAAGCCTCCATAGCAAAAGCAATGTTCTCGAAGACGGTCAGATGAGGCAGCAATCTAAAATCTTGGAATACTGTTCCTATCCTTCTGCGGTATTTGTTTATCTCATGTTTGCCTAATTTGTGAATATTCACAGACTCAAAATAGACACTTCCTGTTGTTGGCAATTCTTCTCCAAGGATCATTTTGAGCAAAGTAGTCTTACCTGCTCCTGAATGTCCTACAATAGAAACAAATTCGTTAGGCTCTACAGAAATTGTTATGTCCTCAAGAGCAACGGATTTATTTGGATATTTTTTTGTGACTTTATCAAAGTAAATCATATAAAAAACTGTTATCTTAGCTAAGACCTCTTAGTCAAACCATTTTATTACATTTTTGAGCTGACCGCTAGTACAAAATTTACAGATCTTTTTCTGCCTCTATGAATTTTTCTATATCACCTGAAAAAACAGCCTCAGTATTTGCTGTTTCAACATTTGTTCTATGATCTTTGACCATCTTATATGGATGTAGAACGTACGAGCGGATCTGATTTCCCCATTCAACGTCAGTTGTCTTAGAAATTTGCATCCCTTTTTCTTTTGCTTGTCTTTCTGATTCCATGATCGTGTAGAGTTTTCCTTTCAAGATCTCAAGGGCCTTTTCTTTGTTCTGTCCCTGGTTCCTTTCCGAGTCCACATGTACAGCTATCTTTGTAGGGATATGCACAATTCGAACAGCAGTCTCTCTTTTGTTGACGTTCTGTCCGCCAGGACCGCTGGATTTTGAGAATTCGATCTTCAATTCAGATTCTGGAACTTCTATATTCATTTGCTTTTCAAATTTTGGGATTACCTCGACCATAGCAAAAGATGTATGCCTCAAACTTTTTGAATTGAATGGCGATAATCTTACAAGACGATGAACCCCAGATTCATTCTTCAAGATGCCATAGGCTTTTTTACCTTTTATCTCAAAAGTTATATTTCTGATACCTGCATGATCATTTCTGTTCTCATGGATCAAATGGATGTCCCAACCTTTTTTTGCAACAAATTTTTGATACATAGAAAGAAGCATCGAAGCAAAATCTTCAGAATCAATACCTCCTGCTCCTGAAAATATGGTCATAACAGCATCTCCAGAATCATAAGGACTTCCCC
This sequence comes from uncultured Candidatus Saccharibacteria bacterium, assembly GCA_964555825.1. GTDB lineage: Bacteria > Patescibacteriota > Minisyncoccia > Phycocordibacterales > CAIRYW01 > CAIRYW01. The sequence goes on along the minus strand of CAZKTY010000043.1, from coordinate 1,819 downwards.
CGTCAACAGTTGCTTTCAATTCCTGAAGTTCTTTTATCAAAACTTGAGCACGATCCTTATCAGACCAAAAATCTGCTGATATCATTTGCTCCTCAATTTCTTTTATTCTTTTTTCTTTTTCTTCTTTCATTTGTTTAAATGCTTCTGGAGCCGATGGACGGAATCGGACCGTCGACCTGACGCTTACGAAGCGCCTGCTCTACCAACTGAGCTACATCGGCATACCAACTCCAAAAGTTATACACAATTTACCCTTAATTGTCCTTGTATTCTATACAAAATTATAAAAAATGACATCTTTTCTGATAGTTGTAAAATTCAAACTTGTTATATAATTATGAGCAGTGAAAAAACACTCAAGGTCGAAATTATCAACCTTATTAAGCAAATACTATGAAATTTATTCATGTGATTTCTTATATCCTGCTCGTGATCGGTGGTCTTAATTGGCTTTTGGTAGGACTCTTTGGTTGGGATGTCGGAACTCTATTTGGAGGACAAGACGCGATCGTCTCAAGGGTTATTTACATCCTTGTTGGAATTGCAGCTATCTTAGTTCTAGTACTCCATAAAAAAGATTGCAAAGTTTGTGGAAAGTCTTCAGATATGAAGACTCCTGTATAGTCTCGATCTTATCTTTAGAAAAACACCATCTCAATTTGAGATGGTGTTTTTGTTTTAAGATGGAGCCGTTGTCCGGGATTGAACCGGAGACCTCGTCATTACCAATGACGTGCTCTACCAACTGAGCTACAACGGCAAAATTACTGTCTGCCAATAGTATTATAAACAGACAGCTTTTTCAATTTAATTGATATTATTTCTTGAAACTATCCTTATCATCCACTTCCAAATAATCAAACAAAGTAGTTTTCATCGGATCAAGACCTAATCTAACACATTCACCTTTGAACCATTCACTTTTCTTTGGATCAGTTGAATAAGAAAGATCACTGTGGAAATGTTCGCTCCATAATTTTATCTCTCCATCTGTCTTTGGAAGACCTTTTTCAAATACCCATTTTCCTATTTCTTCATCACTTGCTCCACCTGCAACATAACTTTTGAATTCTTGTGCGTCTATACCTTTAAAGCCGAAGAGAAGATTATCCAAAGGACAATCAAAATGATACTCACCTATTGTTCCTGCAATGAAAGCTCTACATTTATCAATTGTTCTAGCAAGGATCGCAAAACCACCGATCAACTCATAAGGACTTCTTGGAGCTTCTTTGGTAAGATCTTTTGCTTGTATTTTTTGTTCCATTTTTTAATTATTAATTAATAATTGGATCTTAATTTAATCCCTCTTTCTTTCCATATATACGGAAACAGTCCTTCTTTTGTGCGGTTTGCCATCAAGTACATGCTTATAACTTTTTAGCATCTTGAATATCTTGAAATTTGCAGAAAAAAGATCATAGATCTCTTGCTCCGTGAAAACATGTTCTGCTACTTTTATCTTAGGATGAATATAACTTCCCTCTTCTCCAGCTGGAAATTCTCTGATCAGTCTTTTTGCATGACTATCTCCATCCATTATAAAGGTCTTAAACAAGACCCAACCATAAGGTTTTATTACACGAGCGATCTCCAAAGCTAAGGTCTTTCTATCTATCTCATTTAAAAAGTGAGAGGTCATCATATCTAAAACAATGTCACAAGTTGCATCCTCAAGAGGAAGCTTATCTTTGACCTCCATCGCTATGTAATCAATATCTAATTTTTTATCTTTTGTTTTGTTCTTTGCCTGTTCAATTCCTGTTGATGAGATATCAATACCCAAACCCCTCATTCCATATTCTTCACATATATTTAT
>CAZKTY010000042.1:0-6669 GCA_964555825.1 uncultured Candidatus Saccharibacteria bacterium | reverse complement strand
TACTATTACAGATGCTTTTATCAGACTTGAAGAAGCTCATGTGAACTGTAAAGTTAATACTGACGAATGCGAGATATGCATGCGTTTTGGAGATAAAATTCCATATGAATTTGTTGAGGTTTGTCCAGCCAGTGGAAATTCCGCCAATGCCGCAGCAGGAATTTCAAGACTAGGACTATCTGCTGCCATAATCACAAATATTGGAAAAGATCCAGAAGGTGAAAAAACTTTAGAACAATTAAAAAGCGAAAGAATAAGCACAGAATTTGTTGTATCGAATAAAGGAATAAAGACCAATTATAATTATGTTCTATGGTATGGATCAGATAGGACGATACTCGTAAAACACGAAAAATTTCCATATACTTTACCAAAATTTAAAGCTCCTAAGTGGATCTACCTAAGTTCGCTTGGAGAACATTCTCTGCCTTTTCATAAAACGATCGAAGAATATCTATTAGAGAATCCACAAGTAAAATTAGCATTCCAACCTGGTACATACCAGATGAAATTTGGGACGGAAGCTTTGAAAGATATATACAAAAGAACTGAGGTCTTTTTCTGCAATGTTGAAGAAGCAGAAAGAATACTTGGTATAGATAACAAGGGAAACATCAAGGATCTAGCAAAAAAAATATCCGATCTTGGTCCAAAGATCGTCTGTCTGACAGATGGATCAAATGGATCATATGCTTATGAAAAAGAGAAAGATATTCTTTTTTTCATGCCTTCTTATCCAGACATAAAACCTCCATATGAACGAACAGGCGCAGGAGATGCTTTCTCATCAACGTTTACATCAGCTTTGATCCTAGGAAAGACCATTGAAGAAGCTTTGATGTGGGCTCCCATAAATTCAATGTCAGTTGTCCAAGAGATAGGTGCTCAAAAAGGTCTTCTTACTGAAGAAAAGATCTTACAATATTTAAAAATTGCTCCAGAGGAATACAAACCAAAGATCATCTGATAGATCCTAAATATTTTCTTTGCTTACATAATCAGCCCTCACCACATAACGAGCCTCTTTTGTGGAACCTAGCAGGTCACAAGTAGAGAGTGTCAACATATTCTCCTTACTGGTTAGATCAACTTCTTCCTGACTTGCATTAACAGGTCTTACATCGCGAACTTTATAAATATATTTAGTACTTGTTGAATAAACATCTATTTCATCTCCCTCTTTTAAATCCTCAATATTATTAAAAGCTTTGTATGCTTGATTATGAACAACAGAAAGAGTACTGCTATGTCCAAAGACAAAAAGATTTCCACTACCCAGATAACCAGAGCCAGGATATCTAACAGCTCCTTTTAAAAGATACTGATTCAAGATCTCATTATTAGTAGTATTCGGATCAGAAATACTTACATCCACACCAACTTTCTGTATCTTGATCTTTACAGGAACATCTTTTATAGAAGCATTTGAATTCTGATCTCCTACTCCATTTTGAAAAAGTCCAAGCTTAATAGAATCTGCAGGAGAATTTCCTGAGGACAAAAGTTCTTCAGGAACAAGACCTAACATATATAGGACGAAAAAAGTAACGCAAAATATACTGATGAATATCAGCCCAAAGTTAATGTATTTTTTGTGAGTCTTGTTCAAATTCATATTTATATATTTACCATATTTTACTATCATTTTAGATATGTGTCAATATGAAGATAGAAGACCTAGGATAAAGATATCTTGATAACACCCAACTATCTGATTTTAGTTGACAAAAGGAGTAAAAGTGATATAATACTGTTTAATTAAAAGGCTTTTCTAATAGCTAATAAACAAAAGAGATGAACGAAACAAAAGACCAAATTCCACATAATTTACCTGTTGAAAATGTGCATGAAGATGCACATAACTTTCCTATTGAACACCAAGATCCCTCTCACACAGAAATAGAGAAAGATGGTTCTGACAAAGCGATCAAATATGTGTTGATCGGAGGATTTCTAGTAATACTTTTTGTTGTCAGTATTGGACTTGTTTCCTTTCTACCCGGAATAATCTCTAACGTATCTTCAACCGCTTCAGCTTATCTTTTCTCTGCTTTTTCATCACAACCAAAGATCACATTGTCTTTGGATAAAACTGAATCACAGATAAATCAACCTTTTTTACTTTCATGGAAGAACAACACAACAAGCACTAGAGGAAGCTATTCCTTTAGTTTTAAATGTACCAATGGTGTGACATTATCTGATGCAAATTCGAAAAAAAATATAGTATGCGGAACACTCTTCCCTCTTGGAACCGACAATGGTTCTATTAAACTCATCCCAAATTCAAAGAATCTAGAAAGTACAGACCTTCCAATGAATGTAAGTTTCTTTGAGAATGGAAATAGCGAGCCAAAACTTACAAATTCCATCTCGATTTCAGTTGATGGAATAAATGGTCCAACAAATAAGAGTGCATCATCTAATAGTTCTTCTGGAACAAATTCAGGGGTAACTGTCAAACAAGATAATTCTTCAGCAGCAAACTCTTCAACTTCAAATTATTATTATCCAACAAATGGCAAAAGTGATCTTTCGATAACGTTGGTAAAAAGAGGAATGATAGCAAACGACGGAAGTTTCGTTGAGACCTCAGCAATAAATTCTGGATCAAGGGTCATGATCCAATTCAATGTTGCAAATAATGGTACATCTCCTTCTGGAAACTGGTCTCTAAACGCAACTCTTCCTACAACAGCTCAAAATGAAAAGGTCTTTTCTTCAGGTACAGAATCATCACTCCGACCAGGAGATTCTTTCACAATGAGTCTTTCTTTTGATTCATTTGATCCATCAGCTAATCAGGCTGTTCTGACCCTTCTATCAAGTTCTGATTCAAACATGCAGAACAATAATCTGACAGTTCCATTTACAACCAATTCTGGATACAGCAACAATTACAATAATAATTACTACAATACTTACTCAGGCAACGCTTCACTCAACATCCAAATAACAAGTATTGCACCATTTAACAGATCTACAGGACAATTCTATTATAGTGGTAATAGCACAATATATGCCGGGAATACTGTTGGGGTACAATTCACCGTAACCAACAACGGAAGTGTTGCAACGGGTCCTTGGTCATTCAATGCAAACATTCCAACAAATTCTAATTACAATAATTACTACAATAATAATTCCAGCACATATAACTACTCTTCAGGAACAGAACCTTCTCTAGCTCCTGGGCAAAGTGCAACTTTCACAATTGCATTTGATGATCCGAACATTGGATCAGATACGGTAAATATAAACACCTCCGGAAATTCTTATGGAATAAGTAATAGTGCTTCAAGAACTTTCTACGTAAGTAACTAATTCATTCATAAAAAACAGGCGGAATAATATCCCGCCTGTTTTTTATTTTGGATCTTTCTGTATATCTATCTCTCCCCTTTGAATTTCTTGCTTCAAAGAATCATCTGATATCAAGGCTAAATGATCAAGCATCTCTTGCTTTTCTTTACCATCCATAAAACTTGGACTTGAATCATTTATCAGAACAGGAAGGATCAATATCCTTTCATTGTCTTCATATTTTGTTATCTTCAAAGCAACAGAATGGGTTGTTCCATAAGAAAAATTTTGATCAAAGACAAAATTTCCCAGAGAATAAAATATTGGCTTATTGTTGTATATCTCTATGCTTTCAACTACATGAGGGTGAGAACCTACAACAATGTCTGCCCCCGAATCTATCATCTTTCTAGCATTTTCTTTCTGCTTGTCAGTAGGTTGGTCCTGATATTCTATCCCCCAATGAGGCATTACAATTACAAAATAATTCTCTATTTTATATTTTTGAACAAGTCCAAGAACACTATCTACATTTCCTCCAAATTCATTCCAACCTATAAAAGCAAATTTTGATCCGTTCTTTTCAAAAGTAGCTACCTTATCATCATGATTGAAATAATCTCCAAAAGGTTCTATACCCGAGGCTTTTAAAAGATCATAGGACTGATTAATCCCTTCCTGCCCAAAATCATTATCATGATTATTTGCTTGAGACAAAGCATCAAATCCTATATCCGCAAGATCCTTTCCAATACCTTGATCAAAGGTAAATCTAAGAATATTGTGGTCCACAGCTGAAACAGAACCAAAGCTGGTTATTACCCCTTCAAGATTTGCAATAGAAATATCTGCATCTTTTATAACGGGAGATGATGAAGAAAAGATATGGCCTATCCCAAATTGACTGATCCTTTTTCTTACCTGTCTGTCGAGCATTATGTCGCCTGCAATAAAGATATCTGTCTTATTTTCTTGGATAGATATAGGAATATCAACATATTTTCCATCAGCTATATATTTAGGAAACAACAAGACGAAAGACAGGATCAGAACTAAAACAGAAATAGATAAGATTAGTATTTTAGTCTTCACTTTTTTACTGTCACTATTTTCAGTCCTTTATTTACTGATCTTAGATATCGATCCTTGCCATCTTAGCATTTGATTGGATGAAAGATTTTCTAGCAGGTACATCATTTCCCATCAAAATATCTATGGTCTTATCAGCCTCGATCGCATCTTCAATATTGATCTGTTTGAGAACTCTATTGTTCTTATCCATTGTGGTCTCTCCTAGTTCTTCTGCGTTCATTTCTCCGAGACCTTTGTAGCGTTGAATAGTTACCTTTTTTACGGCTTTCTTTTCTACTTCTTTTTCTTCAACTTCTCCGTTTTCTTCTGTAGACTCTTCTCCTTCTGAGACTTCTGTCACTTGGATCTTTTCATCTGTCAAAAACTTTTCCTTTTCTTGTTCTGAATAGAAATAATGAAAATCTTTTCCGTATTTCAATTTATATAGAGGAGGTTGTGCAATATAGATATAACCAGCCTCGATCAAAGGTCTAAAATGTCTATAAAATAGAGTGAGCAAAAGAGTACGAATATGGGCTCCATCGACATCGGCATCAGTAGCAATAATAATTTTGTGGTATCTCAATTTACTGATATCAAATGTGTCTCCGATGGCAGTACCTAAAGCCACGATAAGATTTGTGATCATTTCTGATGCAAGCATTTTGTCCAAACGAGCTCTCTCAATGTTTAAGATTTTTCCTCTAAGTGGCAATATAGCTTGCGTTCTTCTATCTCGTCCTGTCTTTGCAGTACCTCCAGCGGAATCTCCCTCTACAATAAATAGTTCTGAATCTGAAGCATCTTTGCTCTGACAATCTGCAAGTTTTCCAGGAAGAGCCATTCCTTCAAGAGCACCTTTTCTAAGGATCGAATCCTTTGCGGCTTTTGCAGCCTTTCTTCCTCTCATTGCAAGGATGACCTTATTCATTATTGCTTTTGCATCCTCAGGATTCTCCTCCAAGAACATTGAAAAAGCATCACCTAAGACACCAGCAACAGCACCTTGAGCTTCCATACTTCCAAGCTTAGCTTTTGTTTGTCCTTCAAATTGAATTTCAGGAAGCTTTACAGAAACAATAGCGGTTATTCCTTCAAGAACATCATCTCCAATGAAACTTTCATCAGCTTCTTTAGTGTAACCATTTTTCTTTGCGTAGGTATTTATTGTTCTAGTGAGAGCTGTCTTAAATCCAGTGATGTGAGTTCCTCCTTCTGGGTTGTATATATTGTTAGCGAAACCAACGATCTTAGCTGTAATATCATCAATATATTGAATAGCAACTTCAACTAATACCTTTCCTTCTTCTTTTTCTATATAGAAAATGTTTTTGTGTACTGGTTTTGAAAGAGTGTTATAGAACTTGATAAGAGAAACAAGTCCTCCTTCAAAATAAAAACTAACTGAAGGAACATCTAATCCTTCATCTTTTAGAAAGATAAAATTCTCGAAATCTATTTTTTCTTTATATCCTCTAGCATCGATCACATTTATTAGAAGATCTTTTACCAAGTATGCTTGCTGACGAAGATGAGATACTATCTTCTCAAAATTAAAATCGATTCCTTCTTTAAAGATCTCTATGTCTGGTTTGAAAGTCGTAACTGTTCCATGTTCATTAGAGTTAGCGATCTTTTTTACCTTAGCCAAAGGCTTTCCTATTTTGTATTCCTGAATATATTTTCCTCCATCTCTATATACTTCAGCTTTCAGATCTATAGAAAGTGCATTCACAACTGAGGCACCTACTCCGTGAAGTCCTCCAGAGAATTTATATGAATTGTTATCAAATTTTCCTCCCGCATGAAGAACTGTCATGATAGTTTCTAATGCGGATACCTTTGTCTTTGAATGTATATCAACAGGAATTCCAGCTCCATCATCAGCTACACGAACATACCCATCAGGAAGAAGAGTTACTTCAATACGATCACATCTGTTTGCCATTGCCTCATCTCTGGAGTTATCAAAAATTTCCCAGATCAAGTGATGAAGACCGTCAGGTCCAGTGGTACCAATATACATTCCAGGACGTCTTCGAACAGCTTCAAGACCCTCCAAGACAGTGATCTGGTCAGCACCGTATTTTACTTTTTTTTCTTCTGGTTTTGCCATAGATTTATTTAAAAATTAAAAGCTTTTTAGAGCTCATTTGTTGGCATATTTTAACATTTTTTATCCATCAAGATAATGTTGACATTATATAAATTGATGACTTATTGATTAAAAAATACTTATCTCCCACCAAAAAACACACCTTCAGGTGTGTTTTTTGTAAGTAACAATAAGGAGGA
>CAZKTY010000041.1:0-6820 GCA_964555825.1 uncultured Candidatus Saccharibacteria bacterium | reverse complement strand
CTATTCGGGTGGCTAAATTATTTTTCTTTGTGGAGATGGGGGGAATTGAACCCCCGTGCATATGAGTTACTTAAATGGATCTACGCAATGTATTTTCTCTTGAGGTTTAAGAATTGATGCTAAAAGAGAAACGAAACGCATCAATTCCGATCCATCTTTATTTCAATACATAATCGTGGAGAACTATGTATCTATTCTCATCTTATAACACTCTATCCAACTCGAGAGAAGGGAGTTGGTAGAATGGCACTTGGTTCGCGGGCTTACGCTCTAGCGAATGCAAATGCGAAATCGTTTGCTCCAAAATATGGAGAAGCGATCTTTTGTGCTTTAGCACTTAAGGTTTCCAAGAAGTTTAACGAGATTCGAGGGTACTCGATTGCGCACAAGAAAGAAATTTCATATGTCTATGCCAGGCATCCCCGAAAAATTTTCAAGTCTTTGAAAATTTTTCGGGAACTACTGTAAGACGAACTTATTTCTATATGCTATGAATTTTTCAAGGTTCTTCTTATTTCTCGATCGGTATCTCGTTTTTTTATTGACTCACGTTTATCGAATTTTTTCTTTCCACGAGCAATTGCGATATTTAATTTGATCTTCCTATTTTTATTATAGAACGAAATTGGCACTAATGTCAACCCCTTAGTCTCGGAAGAAAGAGCTAGTCTCTTTATTTCTTCTTTTGTCAGAAGAAGTTTTCTGTTTCTCATTCGATCATAATCTCCAGGTGAGTTCTTTGGCTGAAAAGCAGGGATATCAGCACCTACTAGGTAAGCTTCTCCACCTCTGATTATGATATATGAGGAATCGATGTTTCCTTGATTTGCTCTGATAGATCTTGCTTCAAGTCCGAGCAGTTCAATACCAGCTTCAAGTTCTTCTTGAATTTCGTAGTTGAAAAATGCTTTTTTATTTCTTATATATTCCATAAGCTTTGCTATTTTAGCATTTCTTTGTGAATCTTTACTAAAGCCTCCTTGCGTATATAATGAGCATATAAATGGATAAACGACCAGATCAAAAAGAGAATAAAAAAGGGAAAGGAAATCTTCCGCCGGTAAAGGGGGAATTTTTACGTAATATTTTGATCGTACTTCTACTCCTGGGTATTCTTGTCACTTCCTATTCCTATGTTTCAGATTATTTTGTTCAAAAGACCTCGATCAGTATCACTCAAGTTGCAACAGATGTTAAGAATGGGATCGTTAAAAGTATCGATGTTGCTGATACTGGATTGGTAATTACTTATAATGATGGAACACAGAAGATCTCAAGAAAAGAGGATGAGAGTTCTCTAACTGATACTTTGGTAAGACTTGGGGATTCAGCGGATGATATTTCAAAGATCTCTGTAAGTGTTACAACTGGTTCTGGTTTTAGTTATTGGCTTGGTACTATCATTATTCCAATACTTATTCCTCTTGCGTTTACACTGCTATTGTTATGGTACCTTTCAAGACAGGTCAAAGGAGCTGGTATGCAGGCATTTTCTTTTGGACAATCAAGAGCCAGGATCACTGATCCTGATGACAAGAAAACTCGGGTTACTTTCAAAGATGTTGCAGGAGCAAAAGAAGCAAAGGAAGAGTTGATGGAGATCGTGGATTTTTTGAAGAATCCAAAGAAATTCATTGATATCGGTGCAAGGATCCCTAAAGGGATCCTTCTTATGGGAGCTCCTGGTACAGGAAAGACCCTTTTAGCTAGAGCAGTTGCTGGAGAAGCAAATGTTTCTTTCTTTTCAATTTCTGGATCTGAATTTGTTGAGATGTTCGTTGGGGTTGGAGCTTCTCGTGTGAGAGATCTTTTCAAGATAGCAAAGACTGCTTCACCCGCAATTATTTTTATTGATGAGATCGATGCTGTTGGAAGAGTGAGAGGAACGGGAGTTGGTGGTGGAAATGATGAAAGAGAACAGACTCTCAACCAGATACTTGTAGAGATGGATGGTTTTGAACCAAATGAAAAAGTGATCATTATGGCAGCTACGAACAGACCAGATGTTTTGGATCCTGCCTTGCTTAGACCAGGTCGTTTTGATAGGAGAGTTGTAATAGATCTTCCTGATAGAAAAGATCGCGAAGATATCTTAAAGATCCATTCAAGAGGAAAGCCTTTTGCTGAAGATATAAATTTAGGATTAATTGCAGAAAGGACTCCTGGATTTTCTGGAGCAGATCTTTATTCGTTGATGAATGAAGGAGCTATCCTTGCCGCAAGAGAAAATAGACTAAAAGTTGCGCAGTTTGATCTGATCCGTTCAATAGAAAAAGTGATGTTAGGTCCTGAACGTAGGAGTCATCTATTTTCTTTGAAAGAGAAAGAAATTACTGCTTACCATGAAGCCGGTCATGCTATCCTTGCCAGTGTCTTGCCTTACTCTGATCCAGTTCATAAGATCTCTATCATCTCTCGAGGACGTGCTGCAGGATATATGTTAAAGCTTCCTATTGAGGATAAGAAGATGCAATCAAAGAAAGAGTTCCTTGATGATATTGCAGTCTCTCTTGGAGGATATGTAGCCGAAAAAATGATATTTGGTGATATAACAACAGGTCCTTCAAATGATCTTCAGGTCTCGACTGCTTTGGCACGAGATATGGTAACAAAGTATGGTATGTCAGATAAATTAGGCCCAGTGGCTCTTGAGGGAGCTGGAGGAAAGGTTCTATTTGGACAAGGGGTCTCTGAAAAAGAGTATTCAGAGAAGGTTGGAGATGAGATCGACAATGAGGTCTCTGCTATCATGCACGGTGCTCTGAAAAAAGCAGAAGACACTCTAACTCAGTACAAGGGTCTGCTTGATATTTTGGCAAAGAGATTGGTTGAAGTTGAGGTGATAGAGATGGAAGAATATGAAAAGATCATTGTCCCTCATGGAATAACTCTAAAGAAAAAGAAAACTATTGAAAAAGGGGAACTAAATGTTGCTGCTTAGTAAAAATAGATCATGAAAATTGCAATTGATTTCGATGACTGTCTGGTTGATTCTTTTCCGTCTGTAATTAAATATCTCAATGAGATAGCAGGAACTTCTTATAAGAGGGTAGATATTTTTTCTCTTAATTTTGACGAAATCTGGGGAATTGATAAAAAAGAATCTGCAAAAAGGATGTTGGATTTTTATATGACCGAGGATGAAAAAGATCTTCTACCTCTTGATGGAGCTATCGAGGCTATTAATAAATTAAAAGAAAAACACGAGTTGATCATTATAACTGGCAGACCAGACCATACTCATCCTTTTGTCAGTAAATGGATAGAAAAAAATTTACCAGGTGTTTTTCAAAAGATCATTCATACAAATCAATTTCAAGGTATGAAAAAAGAAAAATCTTTGGTCTGCAAAGAAGAAGAAGAAGTTGAAGTCTTTATAGATGATCATTTGGATAATGTCTTAAGTACCTCAGAAGAGGGAATAGAATGTTTCCTAATGGATAATCCTTGGAATAAAGGAGAGTTGCCTGAAAATGTTAAGAGAGTGAAAAATTGGAATGAGATAATTAAGGATCTCTCCCTCGACTAAATTTTTGCCAGTCGCAAAAATTTGTCTGAGCACCGCCTCGAATTTTTCTCTGTTGAGAAAAATATACTCCGGCGTTCGAGCCCTAGTAGAAAGCTCTTCTAGAGCTTTCTTGCGTACATAAAAAAATACCCAACAGGGTATTTTTTGTTGTGCACGCACTAGGGCTCGAACCTAGGACCGGACGAGTATAAGTCGTCTGCTCTACCAACTGAGCTATGCGTGCAAGTGTTTTGTTATCTTATAGCAAAAATAGTGTTTTATCCAGAGCCCTTTTGCATATATTTACTTTTTCAATTTTTTGATGTATTGTGTGTCGCAGTTAATTTTCTTTTATGACAGAAGCAGAACTTAAAGCTCTTCCTTTTCAACAAAAGAGGAAACTTCAGTCGCTGATAGAAAAAGGAGGTCGAATCATCAAAAAGAACGAGAACGACGATGTTGTGATCCTTTTAGGAGAAAGATCCTATCATGTGGATAAAAACGGAAACGCTCGATAGTTCATGACCTCTCATGTCTCACCTAATGGTTCTTTTCCATTAGGTATTTTTTTGGCTTATTCGAAATGAACTTCTTTTTGTTTTGAAAGGATCTCTAGAAGGGAGGGATGTTTTTTTAGAGTGTTGTCTGCTGTGACTATTTCTTTTGCTTCGGTTCTAGCAGCCTCTACCATTTTTATATTTTTTATTGCTTCCATCGCAAGATCAGAAAGTCCCCACTGTTTTCCTCCGTAGAGTTCACCAGCTCCTCGTAATTTCAGATCAAGTTCAGAAAGTTCAAAACCATTTTTTGCACTTTCTAAAGCTTTCAATCTTTCAGTTGTTCTTTCATTTGTACTTTCTGTGAATACATAACAGTAGGATTGAAGTTCGCTTCGTGCAACACGTCCTCTAAGTTGATGGAGTTGGGATAGTCCAAATCTTTCTGCGCCTTCGATAATGATAGAGGTTGAATTTGGAACATTCACTCCAACTTCGATCACTGATGTGGCGACCAATATATTTATTTTTCCTTCTGAGAAATCAAGCATTACTTTATCTTTTTCAGTTGGAGTCATTTTTCCATGCATTACTCCTATGTTGAATTCTGGAAACACATGTTTTTTTAGTCTCAAGGCTTCTGCTTTGACGGATTTTGCGTTGATCGTATTTATTTTATTTGGATCTGGAACATCTATCTTTGGGCAGATAACATAAGCTTGTCTACCTTCAATAATAAGTTCTCTTATTTTTTCATATACATTTTCACGACCACTAGGTAAAACTATCTCGGTAATAGTTTTTTTTCTGCCTGTAGGCATTTCTTCTATCAAAGAAAGATCTAGGTCTCCATAAATAGTAAGAGCAAGAGTTCTTGGTATTGGGGTAGCTGTCATAGAAAGAAGGTGCGGGATTCTAGATTCTTTCCTCATCAATTTTTGGCGGGCTTCTGTACCAAATCTATGTTGTTCATCAATTATAACAAGAGCCAGATTCTTGAATTTTACAGTTTTCTGTATCAAGGCGTGTGTACCTATTACAATTGAGATCTCACCATTTTCTACCCATTTCAAAAATTGAGGTCTTGATATAGTTGTCCATCCTTCGGGATTTACTTTTGATGGGAATTTTCTACAGCCACTTCCTGTAATTAATCCGATGGAGATTGGCATGTGTGAAAAATATTTTATGAATGATTCAAAATGTTGTTTTGCTAATATCTCTGTTGGTGCCATATAGGCAACTTGCAAGGAGCCGTAGCTTTCTCCTTTGGGATTTGTTGAAACAGTTCCGTATGCAATAGTTGCTGCTACCGCTGTTTTTCCACTCCCTACATCTCCTTCAAGGAGGCGGGACATTGGATAGGTTTTGGAAATATCTTTTAGGATCTCAGATATAGCCCTATTTTGGCTTTTTGTAAGATCAAAGGGAAAATGGTCTGAAAATTCTTTTATTTCCTCGTTTGTTTTTTTGATCACAAATGATCTTTCTTTTCTTTGCTTTGCTCTTTCGATCTGATTTCGAAGTTGTATGAAGAAAACTTCTTCAAAGGCAAATCTTTTCCTTGCAGCAAGAGCGTCCGTCTCTTTTTTAGGGGAGTGTATCCAGATGAGAGCTGTTTTTATAGAAGGGAGATTATATTTTTGGAGGATCTCATCTGGTATTGGGTCGGAAAGGTCTTTAAAATTTTCAGTATTGAATATTTTTGTAATGGAATGATATATCCAATTTGAAGTGATACCTTTTGACTCTGAATAGACTGGGTATAAAGAATGTTCTTCTCCTTCAACTCCGAAAAGAGATTCTCCTGCAATATCTGGTATTTTAGACACAGATTCGATCTGAGGATTTAAAAAATTTAGTTCTTCTTTTCTTTGTGATACAGGACCACTGATCCTGACCAGTCCATTTTCCTTGAACATCTTTGCAATATAAGGTTGATTGAACCAAACTGCTTTTATGGAACCTGTGCCATCTGTTATGGTAGCTGTTGCTATAGCGATATTACTTTTAAATGCCTTTTTTATTTTTAGTTTTGAGATCTTTCCAAAGACAGTCGAGTCTGGCCCTGTTGAGAGAGTGGCTATAGCTACTGCCTTTTGAGTGTCACCATACCTATTTGGGAAGTGATATAAAAGATCCTTTAAAGTGAAGATGTTTATTTTCCTCAAAGCGATTTTTTGCTCAATAGTTAACTTTTTGAAGAATGAAGAAATAAGGATATTTTCCATGGTAAGGATATAGTATCAAAAATATTGTAAAAAAAGTCGCTACATACATTTAAGCGGTAGCGACTTGGACTTTAGCCAGAAAGGCAGGTAGAGGTCGAAAGTAGTTAGTTCTAAATTCATTTTGGAGCCATTGATCGAATTCTTCGCATCCCGTTCCAATTCCGCATTTATCACGCATTTGTACTAGTCTAAGACAGAGAAGTCCGTGTTCCATTCGAGCTTCTTCGGTTTTGTCCTCAACTAGCAAAATGAGACTACTCATGATCTGGGAAACCTCTTCCTCCCATTGCTTTAAAAGTTCAGGAGCTGTCATTTACACAAAAATACTCTTAAATAAATGGTTTGGCAATGGATAGTTATCAACTAGGAAATATCATTTGAAAAATATCAAATGTAACCTTATTAGATATTTGAAGTTATAATATTAGTCAAAATGAAAGATAAAAAATTTTTAGAAATATTGGAAGCTTTTAACATTGATCCAAACGGATACGATGTTGCAAGTGTTTCTGGAGGAAAGGTCAATTCTACTTTTATTGTTTCTATCTTTGGTTCTCCTTCATATATCCTTCAGGAGATGAATA
>CAZKTY010000040.1:0-7029 GCA_964555825.1 uncultured Candidatus Saccharibacteria bacterium | reverse complement strand
TGGAGATATTCTGAGATATAAACTTTCGGAATACCTTCATGAAAATTGGAAGTAGAATGGAAAATATAAGATTATGATCATTTTTATCAACGGATCAATAAACGCAGGTAAGAGTACTGTGGCTAAAATCTTAGCAAAGAGAATTCCTGATGCCTCATTACTGGAAATTGACACTCTCCGAGAAATGATCAATTGGATGACTATAGATAAAGCTGTTCCAATAAATCTTGAAAATGCAGTTTCTATTATTAAAAATCTTTCAAAAAGAAATATAAATGTGATCGTTCCTTATCCTTTATCTAAAAATAATTATGATTACATTACAAATGAATTAGATAATATTAATACCAAGATCTACTTTTTTACTCTCTCTCCAGACCTAGATAAGGTCCTTACAAATAGAGGAAATAGAGAAATATCTGATTCAGAGCAAAAAAGGATTAAATATCACTATGAGATCGGAATAAATAACCCTTCCTTTGGAGAAGTTATTAATAATTCAGATCAAACACCAGAGGAAACTACAGACTATATATTATCTAAATTATTTTGATCTTTATCAAAAATGTCTTATTACAATACAATCAAAAATGTATCTGGTACCAAGAAGGTCTTTGTTAAAGATAAAATGCAAAGATATGAATATGAATGTGTTGAACCTGTTGGAAAAAACTTTGATCCTGAATTTAAACCAGATCTAACACCTAAAGATATGCTCGAGTTAGGGGTTTTTGGAGGTAGATACATGCGTGACTGCAGAGATGAATTTCCAAAAGAGTGGTTTCGTAAAGCAAAACTTCATAAAGAAGGGATCTCTGGACATGATAAGAAACTCAACTTTTTTGGTGTAGATGCTTCACAACCCTTGTCTGTTTGGAGAGAAAAAGGCTGGATATACAAAGATGATCCTCGTGGTTGGTTTCGATGGTATTGTCGTTATTATATGGGGCGACGTATCCCAGAAGAAGATAATAGGCAGATAAGACGCTGGAAAGCTATGAAAAGACATGTTTCTCAATTGAAAAACAATTGCCGGCCTGCCGATATATTTTGCCGACCAAAACAACGACAGGCACTATTACATTGGGCATATGATAGTCGGTTGTTATAATCTCAATATGAAAAATAAGACTCGTTGTGCTTGGGCTAATACTAATGAATTATTTATTCCGTATCATGATCTTGAGTGGGGAGTGCCTGTTCATGATGAAAGACTTCTTTTTGAGATGCTTAATCTAGAAGGTGCACAGGCAGGTTTGAGCTGGCTGACTATTTTGAAGAAGCGAGATAATTATAGAAAAGCTTTTGATGATTTTGATGCAGGAAAGATCGCAAAGTATAAAGATGCAAAGAAAGATTCCTTGATGAAAAATGAGGGAATTGTACGCAATCGTCTAAAGATAAAAGCAGTTGTAGAAAATGCTAAGGCATTTCTTTTAGTACAGAAAGAGTTTGGTAGTTTTGATAGATATATTTGGAATTTTGTAAATAATAGAACTATTCCTCATAAGAAAAGGGAAGGAGCTATCTTGATAAGTGAGAAGATGAGTAATGATCTAAAAAAGAGAGGATTCAGATTTGTTGGTCCAACAATATGTTTTGCTTTTATGCAGGCGGTTGGAATGGTCAATGATCATACTCATGATTGTTTTAGGAGGTCTGTTTCTTAAAGATCTCATCTGAGTCTTTAATTTAATACATTCGAGAGAACTCTTATTTTTTATATTCAAAAAATGTGGATATCTTATTTGAACTATATAGTACACTTAGTGTCAAGATATAGCGGACGGATCAGGAAAACATCCATTCATAATTATTTATTATCTGGTTCGTATGTATTTTTGTTGATTGCTCTTAATTATTAAGATAGATCTAAAAAAATAAAATGGCACAAGAATTAAATAATGAGTTGAAAGAAAAGAGTGGAGAACTTTTGCAACTACAACTAGCGGCCATCGTAGAAGACTCACATGATGCGATCATCGGAAAAACACTTGATGGTATCATCACGAGTTGGAATGGTGGTGCAAAAAAGATGTTTGGTTATTCTCCTGAAGAAGTGATCGGAAAATCAATGGCAAATCTTTTTCCTCCAGAACTCAAAGATGAACTACCTCGTCTTCTTGAGAAGGTGAGGCGTGGGGAGATAATTGCAGACTATGATTCAATATGGCTAAGAAAGGATGGAACTCGTGCGGATGTGGAATTCTCTATTTCACCTGTTCATGGTGAAGATAGGAATATTGTTGGAGCTTCGCTTGTTGGACGTGATATTACTGAACGAAAAAAGGCAAACCGACAGATCGAAGAACTGAACGAAGTACGTAATAAATTTATCAGTATCATTTCTCATCAGCTTGGAACTCCTCTAGCAGCTGTTAACTGGAATATAGAATCAATTCTGAATGGTGATTTTGGCAAACTGGAAGAAACTACACGAAAATTTTTGCTCATTACCCATCGAGCAAGTATTGATATAACCAATCGTATTCACGATCTACTTTCTGCCATGGATATTGAGGAAGGGCGTGTCGTATTTCATACTGAAGAAGCATCTCTCGATAGTATAACCGCAGCGATCATAAATGAGATGAGGAAGATAAGTGAACTTAAGAATATTTCCTTTAAGTATATTGTTCCTGAAAAGGATATTTCACCTGTTGTGGTTGATATTGAAAAGATCCGAACATCGATTACTAAATTAGTTGAGAATGCGATCATTTACACCAAAGAAAATGGTGAAATTGTTGCCAAACTTGAAGAAAGAGGTGATATGGTTCATTTTGAGATCAGTGATACAGGAGTTGGTATTCCTTCTCTAGAACAGCATCATATTTTCACTCGTTTTTTTCGTGCCTCGAATGCCTCAATTATGGAACCAGATGCTTTTGGTCTTGGATTGTTTATAACTGAAAGTTTCATAAAGCAGCACGGTGGGACGGTCGGATTTGAAAGTAAAGAAGGTAAGGGGAGTATTTTTTGGTTCGAGGTACCTACAAGATCCATCAATCAAAACAAGTAAAATTGAAGAAGTAGGTTTTTTGGGAGTAAGAATATTGGTCAAGGAATATGTGGATATCTTATTTAAGATATGTGGTAAGATTAATGTCAAGATGTTGAGGACAGATCGATCCTTTAAAACTCTTTTCTGATCGTTTATCATTTTCGGATTCTCTTTTTAGGCTACGTTTCTCTCTAGAATCAATTTAGCTTTCGCACGTTTAAAAAATAAATAAAATATAATGCAAAATTCAATAAAGAAAGTACTGGTTACTTTTTTGACACTTGGTTTTTTGGGACCAGTTGCTGTTTTGGCAGCAGGTCCGGCTTCTGTTGATCTAGGATCTGCAGGTGATTTTGCTATTTTAGCAAAGTCAGGTATTTCGACTACTGGGTCAACTTTAATTAAGGGTGATATTGGAGTTAGTCCAGCAGCCGCAACATCTATTACAGGATTTGCATTAGATCTTAAGGCCGGAAGTTCTTTTTCTACATCAGCGTTGGTGTCAGGAAAAGTATATGCACCAGGCTATGCTGATCCTACTCCTGCAAACATAACTTCAGCGATCAGTGATATGGAAACTGCCTACACTAATGCTGCAGGAAGGACAAATCCGACTGCAACAGAACTTGGTGCAGGAAATATAGGAGGTTTAACATTAGCTCCGGGACTTTATAAATGGGGAACTAATGTAACGATCCCAACAGACCTAACTCTTTCTGGTGGAACAAATGATGTATGGATCTTTCAGGTCTCACAAAATCTAGATATTAGTTCTGCAACAAAAATACTTCTTAGTGGAGGAGCTCAGGCAGGTAATATTTTCTGGATAGTTGGAGGAAAAACAACTATCGGAACATCAGCTATTTTTAATGGGAACATCTTAGATCAAACAGCGATCGTCTTAAATACAGGAGCTGTTCTAAATGGCAGAGCGTTAGCTCAGACTGCTGTTACTTTAGATGCAAGTTCTGTCACTCTTCCTTCCGTTTACTACTCTTCTTCAACCTCAACTCCATCCGTAACTTCAGTGTCAACAAATTCTTCTTCAAGCAATGGAGCAAATTCTGGCTCTTCTGTTAGTTCGACTGTCAGTAATTTTGGTCAGCAGGTACGAGCAATAACAGTTGGTCTTGTAAAAGGAAGTAGAGGTAATAATGTGAAGATCCTTCAACAATTTTTGATCTCTCAAAATAAAGGCTCTGCCGCACAAGCTTTAGGAAGAAATGGTACGACCTCATATTTTGGAGATCTAACCCGTGATGCGTTGGTCGAATTTCAAAAGAACGTAGGGATCAATCCGCCTGTTGGAAGTTTTGGTCCAAAGACTCGAGCTTACTTTAGTTCTAATTATTAGTAATTAATAGAAATTATATATGAGAAAAAATATGTTTAATAAAAATTTGATCGGAATCGTCACAGTGGTCGCTTTTTCAGTTGCACTCAGTTTGCCTTTAGGTGCATTGGCTGCAACTTTTCCATCTCTTGGAACAGCTGATCCATTCGCAATTCTCTCTGATACTTTTACAAGTAATGTTGGGATCACTGGTATAACTGGAAATGTTGGATATACAACATTGTCTGGAAGTGGTTCAAACACAATTGCTGGTACAACTTATACTCCCGCACCTCCTCAAACAGGTTTAGATCAGACCACTGCTTTAACTAATATTAATAATCAAGCTTCAATTAGTTGTACAGATATCACTGGACAAGGTCCATTAGAAGGAGTTGTTATCGGAGTTAATCCTCCTGGAACTTTTCCTCCTGGATGTTACAAGAGTACTGGAGCAATGAATATAACTGCAAACGGAATTGTAACTCTAAGTGGTGTTGGAACTTATATTTTCAAACCAGCAGGTGCAATTACTACTGGTGCTAATTCTGTCGTTAGATTAACTAATGGTGCTTCTGCTTGTGATGTATTCTGGGCACCTGTTGGGGCAACTACGATCGGAGCAAACGCTATCGCAACAACAACTCCAACTTTCGTTGGAAATATATTCCGTGGAGATGCTTCAGGTCTTAGTATTACTTTAGGACATTTTGCAAACTTGTTAGGTAGAGCTTTGGCTTATGGTTCGACGGTAACAACTGATACAAACACTATTGCAACTCCTTCTTGTGGAGTACCTGCTCCTGGCAATCTTCACATTGTTAAAAATGTTGTTGGAGGAACAGCTGTTCCTTCTGACTTCAATATACATGTAAAGCTTTCAGGTTCTGATGTTGCAGGAAGTCCTACTGTTGGAACTACAACTCCTGGAACTTTATATTTGTTAACTGCAAATACATATTCAGTTAGTGAAGACTTTGTTGCGTCTTATACATCAACCTATGGTACTGATTGTGATGCTAACGGAAATGTAGCTCTTCCTGCTGGCGGAAATAAAACATGTACGATCACAAACATTTATACTCAACCTACAGTTTCTTATCATAGTAGCGGAGGAGGTTCTATCGTAAGTAGTGTTGCCGCAAGTAGTTCACTACCTAAGATAGGTATTAATAAAGTTGCTTCTTCCTATTTGTTGCCTGTAGGTTCCAGTACTGTTGCGTACAATTACACTGTTTGGAATGTTGGAAAACAACTAGCTTTGACTAATGTCACTGTAACAGATGATAAATGTTCAGGAGTGAAATTTATTTCTGGTGATACAAACAATAACGGTAAGATCGATGCAAACGAAAATTGGATATACAGTTGTACAACGAAGCTCTCAAAGACAACTACAAATACCGCAGTTGCAACTGGTTATGGAGATGATTCAAATCATCTAATAACAACAGCAACTTCAACTGTTACTGTAAGGGTGTCAGTTCCTGGTCTACCTAATACAGGAATTCCTCCTCAAGAAGGGTCAAATACCTTAATGGTTGCTATCTTCGCTAGTATATTATCAATCTCTTTTCTAT
Organism: uncultured Candidatus Saccharibacteria bacterium; assembly: GCA_964555825.1. Lineage (GTDB taxonomy): Bacteria > Patescibacteriota > Minisyncoccia > Phycocordibacterales > CAIRYW01 > CAIRYW01. Next base: position 1,112 of record CAZKTY010000040.1, on the reverse strand, counting down.
CTTGTATTTACATTGTCTACAGAAAGAGGATCTCATAATCGAATTATAAAGTTAGCGATCATTGTTCTTGCTAGTGTTGCTATCGTTTTGGCAGGCTGGTTTTTATATTCAAAGACCAGCCTAGGATCATTTACTATTCCTATAAAAAATAAAATGAGTTATCACACCAATATAATTAAAAACACAGAAGAGAATACAAATTTTCGCAAAGTTTTATTCACTGGCTCAAATAGTCAACTTGTAATAATGAGTATTCCTCCTGGTGGAGAAGTGGGTGAAGAAATTCATAAATACACAGAACAAACACTTTTCTTTCTTTCAGGAACAGGAGAAGGATCCCTTAATGATGAGAAATTTCCAGTCGGTCCTGGAGATGTTGTTGTGGTTGTTCCAGGAACAAAACACAATTTTATTAACACAGGAAAAACAGATTTGAAAATTTATACTGTTTACGCACCTCCTAATCATATTGATGGACGTATTCATGCAACTAAAGCTGATGCTGATAAGGATATCGCTGATGAAGCGGTAGGTGAAAAAGCTCCTGTTTGTCAGCCTAAATAATTTTGTCTGATCCTGTAATATAAAAATTAAAATGAAATTAAATATTCCAACAAAAAGAACTGTAGCGGTTGCGACTCTTTCAGGATTCATAATTTTTGCTGGTATTGCTTCTCAGTTTATTTTGAATGATACCGATAGGGTCAGTGGAGCTACTATCTCTAAGATCAAACAAATTCCTTTATTGTCTTCACGTTTAAAAATTCCAAAAATAAATTTGAATTCTTCTCTTGAGTCGGTTGGTCTTACTTCCCAAGGTGCTGTTGATGTACCAAAAAATCCAGTGGATGCAGCTTGGTTCAATCTTGGACCTCGTCCTGGGGAAGAGGGTAGTGCGATCATTGTGGGACATTATGGACCTTGGAAAAGTGGAGAGATATCTGTGTTTGATAATTTATATAAGTTAAAAAAAGGGGACAAGATATATGTTGATGATGGAAAAGGTGGGTCAATAGCTTTTGTTGTAAGTGGATCTCGTACTCTAGATTCAAAGGCTGATGCCTCTGATGTCTTTGTTTCGAATGATGGAAAATCACATCTTAATCTTATTA
>CAZKTY010000039.1:0-7401 GCA_964555825.1 uncultured Candidatus Saccharibacteria bacterium | reverse complement strand
TGGTAGAGCGGTCAATTACAACAGACTGTAAATCTGTCGGCCTATGGCCTACGCAGGTTCGAATCCTGCTCTACGCACCAATAAAAAAACAGTGGAAATTTTCCACTGTTTTTTTAGTTATATAACAACTTTTAATCGTAAGATCTTTATTTTTTTGACAACTCAGAATTAGATGCTCCAGAAATAATATCCTGTCCGATTATTGCTCCTCTTTTCCCCTTTTTAACCTCAAAGGTAAGTTCTCCATCCTTTATTCCAACAAATATCTCACCTCCTTTCAACACTCCTTTGCTAATGATCAGATTTGCAACTGGATTGAGGATCTTATTTTGGATAAGTCTCTTAAGAGGTCTAGCACCATATTGAGGATTATATCCTTCCTTTGCCAAGTAATCGTAAGTATCAGATGAAATAGATAATTCAATATCTTTCTGCTCCAATCTTTCTTTTACAAGATTCATCTGTATATCAACTATCTTTCTGATATTTTCCTTAGACAAAATATCAAAAATAATTATGTCATCCAATCGGTTAAGGAATTCTGGTCTAAAATATTCACGCAAAGATTCAGTGATCTTAGATTTTGCATCTTTGTAATTTTCTTTTTCCTCAGTGTCTGCTTGAAATCCCATCTTTTGCATCTTATCAATATACTGAGCCCCGATATTCGAAGTAAGAATGATGACAGTATTCTTAAAGTTCACTAATCTTCCTTTTGCATCAGTTAATCTTCCGTTATCAAGGACCTGAAGCAAAATATTAAATACTTCTGGGTGTGCTTTTTCTATTTCGTCGAAGAGTACAACTGAATAAGGTCTATGACGAACCTGTTCAGTAAGTTGTCCTCCTTCTTCGTAGCCAACATATCCCGCAGGAGCTCCAATTATCTTTGAAACAGAGTGCTTTTCCATGTATTCAGACATATCAACTCTTATCAAAGCTTTTTCATCATCAAAAAGGAATTCCGCTAGAGCCTTAGTTAGTTCTGTTTTTCCTACTCCTGTTGGACCTAATAGCAAAAATGAGCCAATAGGACGATTTGGGTCGGCTACTCCAGCACGACTTCTCTTGATCGTATCTGATATCTTTTGAACAGCTTCATCTTGACCAACTACTCTTTTAGTTAATTCTTCTTCCATTCTTACAAGCTTTGTTGCCTCACCTTCAAGCATTCTCATTGTCGGAACACCAGTCCATCTTGAAACAACTCCCGCAACCTCGTTCTCACCAACTTCTTCTTTAAGGATCCTTCTTGAAGATTGAAGTTTTTTTAGTTTCTTCATTTTTATCTCAAGTTCTTTATTGGCAGCAGGTATCTTTCCATATCTAATTTCAGCAGCCTTGGAAAGATCCGCACGAGAAACAGCTTGATCAGCTTCGATCTTGAATTCTTCTAGATTCTTTTTAAGAGTTTTTATTTCTGTTAGGATCTCCTTTTCATTTTTCCAACGAAGTTCTACTTCATGTGTCTGTTCTTTCAGATCAGCCACTTCTTTTTCGATCTCCTTTATCCTATTTTTATTCTGTTTTGTTTCTTTCTCACTCTTCAAAGCTTCTCTTTCTATCTCGAGACGCATTATCTTCCTGTGAGCCTCATCTAATACTTGGGGTTTATTTTCCAGTGAGATCTTCAATTCTGAAGCAGCTTCATCAATAAGATCAACTGCTTTATCAGGCAAAAATCTCTCAGTTATGTATCTTGAAGAAAGATTTACAGCAGCCACAATTGCCTCATCTGTGATGCGAACTCCATGATAAAGCTCGTATTTATCCTTAAGACCGCGAAGGATCGTTACTGCGTCATCCACTGAAGGTTCAGAAACATAGACAGGCTGAAAACGTCTAGTCAAAGCAGGATCTTTTTCGATATGTTTCTGATATTCACGTAAAGTAGTTGCTCCAATAGCCTTAAGTTCTCCTCTTGAAAGGGCTGGTTTAAGCATGTTTGAAGCATCAAGAGATCCTTCTGCAGCACCCGCTCCAACAATTGTATGAATCTCATCAATAAAAAGAATTATTCTTCCTTCTGATCTCTCAATATCTTTGATGATATTCTTAAGTCTTTCTTCGAATTCTCCTCTGTATTTTGTACCTGCAACAAGAGAACCTAGATCGAGCGAAACTAATTCCTTATCTTTCAAAGATTCTGGAACATCGCCATTAGCGATCCTTCCTGCCAATCCTTCAATGATCGCAGTCTTTCCAACACCAGCTTCTCCGATAAGAATTGGATTATTCTTTGTTCTTCTTGAAAGAATTTGGATAACTCTTGCTATTTCACTGTCTCTTCCGATCACAGGATCAAGTTTATTTTCCAAAGCTAATTTTGTAAGATTTCTTGTATATTTTGAGATCGCTTTTAATTTTTTAGGATTATGTCCTTCTATTCCTTTACCTTGTCTGATCTCTTCAACTATTTTTAGAACTGCATCTTTTGTTATCCTAAATTTAGAAAGCATGTCTTTTGCTGCATTATTTCCTTCACACATTGAAAGAAAAAGATGTTCAGTTGAAATAAATTCATCTTTGAGAGAAGCTGCAACCTTTGCGGCGTTTTCAATTATCTGTGCAAGTTCGGGGGTCAAATAGATCTGATATGAGGAAGAAAGTACCTGTGAATTTTCAGGACTCTCAATTGAATCCAAAAGTGAATCAGTCAAAAGAGCTACATCAACCTCAAGCTTTTCTAAGATCAAAGAAACAGAATTATCATCCTGCAAAAGAAGAGCTGCAAGAAGATGAAGAGGTCCAACATGATTTTGAGCACGCTCAATAGCCAGCTCATGTGCCTTTTTTATGGTTTCCTTTGCTTTTGTTGTGAAATTTCCAAATGGTGGCATATTTTTTATGTTTTTATCTTTTTCTAGTTAATTATAACATAACAAAAAATAGTAACTTTTGTCAGTAGAATTACATACGAATATGTAACTTAAAAGGTTCATTTGATAGATCAAGATCTCTACTTACTTAAAGAAACAACATTGTCCGCTCCAATGAATGACCCTTCATCCGATCCTACAGAATTTGCAGAAGGAGCATAAAGACCGATCAAATTTGCATTAGTATCAAGTAATATCAATGATGACATAGGCGTAGTAGGTTTAAAGTCCGTAGTTATTGCAGACACATCTGATCCATCTAAAGCTACTTTTGAGATCTGTTTAAGGATACCTGTTGAAACAACGTTACTTGATTCACTTCCCCCAATTGCGATCACATTAAAACCTATTTTCAATTTTGATGATGGAACAATTTTTATTGTTGGAATTGTTTTAGCAGCTTTATCGTCAGCTAATTTGAATAGTGCTAGTCCACCTCCTAATTCTTTTACATAAATGATCTGATACTGTTTCTGATCTGATAGAACTGTCACATAATTAAAAGAAGAAGAAAGGTCAGCTGCGTCGGCTGCTATAATGTGATTTTCGGATGCCATAACTCCAAGTGTCGTAAATTCCTGAGTGGTTGTACCAGCAATAGTTCTGTATATTCTGACCAAACTTCCACTGGTCTTATCTGCTATATCAGAGATCGTTAAAGCAACAGGAGTTTGATCTGTGTTGTTCTGAGTCACATCAGGAATGATCTTTCTTACAGGTGAATCTGATGCAACTTGTGAGATGGTCTTTTCGATCACTCTATATGCGATCTGCTGTACACCAGGATTTGTAGAATTATCAGCTAAAGAAAAAATAGTGATCCCAGTCGCCACAGCGGTAGAAAAACTGACCAAAAGTGCTAAAAGTATTATTTGTTGTTTAGTTAGATGGTCCATAATTTAGTTGATTCAATAATATAACAGAAATAGCCTTGAGGCAAAAATCAATATCTTTTTTTTCTGTACTTCGCCCGAAAGAAAATCTCAATGTTGAGTTCTTTTTATAGACATTACCTGTCTTCTTATTGATTGCATCGATCACATACGAACCTTGATCATTTCCCTCTGTCTTTAAAGCAAGACAAGCACTAGCGGAAGCACACATGACTCCCTCTTTATCTAACTGAAAAACAGCGAACTCAGAATCTAAACCTTCTATAAATACACTAGAGATACCAGGTATCCTTTCCACGTTTTTTGCATTGATGCCAGCTCCTCTTATTTTTTTAACAACGTTCATCTCAAAATAATCTCTGATCTTTGAAAGTCTCTTTGCTTCCTTTTCACGTATTTTTACTGATTCTTCAAAAGCTTCAGCAAAACCAGCTATTGATGGCAAATTTTCTGTTCCACTTCTAAGCCCCATTTCCTGTCCTCCTCCTAGTGTTACTGGAGAAATTTCCACAGATGTTTTTTTATAAAGGATCGCAGCTTTTGGTCCATAACATTTTGAAGAATCAAGGGTTAACATATCAACACCAAGATTGACGACATTTATATCCAAAAAACATACAGCCTGACTAGCATCACAGTGAAAATAAGGAAATTCTGAATGAAAGGTCTTTCTAGCATGTCTTATTTCTTTTGCAATTTCTCTAATTGGTTCGATCACACCGATCTCATTATTAACGAACATAACCGAAACAAGGATCGTCTCCTTGCGAATCTTTTTTCTGATATCTTTCGATTGAATTATTCCATTTTCATCTGGAAAGATCTCTTCTACATCAAAACCTTCTTCTCTCAAAGATCTTGCAGTCTCAAGAACAGAAGAATGTTCAATAGCTGATATTAAAATATGAGGTTTGTTTATCTTTTTTTTCGCAATCTTTGAAACTCCCAAGATAGCTAAATTATTAGCTTCAGTACCAGAAGACAAAAAAATGATCTCCTTTTCTCTTGCATTGATGAGTTTTGCTATCTTTTCCCTGCTTTCTCCTAATATCTTCTTTGCTTTCTTTCCAAATTCGTACAAAGAAGCAGGATTATAGAACACATCCATAGTCTGAAGAACAACTTTTTTTGATCTCTCAGAGATCGGTGTCGAAGATGCAAAATCTAGATATATTTTTTTGCTTTTCATAATAAAGTGATGATATCAAAAAACTCTTTTTTTACAATGTAATTTTAAAGTTTCAGCTTTAAATTTTTAGTTTTTCGTGTATAATCGCAATCATGATAGCTACTAATCAAGAAAAAAATACAAATCGTCCTCCTGTTGTCACAGTTATGGGTCATATTGACCATGGAAAATCAACACTTCTTGATTATATAAGAAAAACAAAAGTAGCAGATACAGAAGCCGGAGGTATCACTCAAAAGATGAGTGCTTACAAGATAGTCCGTGATTCAGGAACAGAAAAAAGATCAATTACCTTTTTGGATACCCCAGGACACGAAGCTTTCAAAGAACTACGAAGCCGCGGAGCTCAGGTCGCAGACATAGCGATCCTTGTTGTAGCTGCAGACGAAGGAGTTAAACCTCAGACAATAGAAGCAATAAAAGCGATCAAAACTGCAGACTTACCTTTGATCGTTGCTATTAACAAAATAGACAAACCAAATGCAAATGCTGATAGAGTAAAGAATGGATTACTTGAACACGAGATCTTTGTTGAAGGATATGGAGGAGATACTCCTGTTGTGGAAGTTTCAGCGGTAACAGGTCAAGGTGTAGATGAACTTTTAGATATGATAATACTTCTTTCAGATATTCTTGATCTAAAACAAAATACAGAACTAAATGCAGAAGGAATTGTTATAGAAGCACAGAACGATAAGAATAAAGGCATCAGTGCAACAGTTATCATTAAAGACGGTGTACTCAAGAATGGACAATTCATTGTCTGTGAATCTTCCCTTGCACCAGTAAGAATGATGGAGGATTTTCAAGGTAAAAAGATCACAGAAGCAAAAGCTAGTGACCCAGTAAAGATCATCGGATTCTCATCTGTTCCACCTGTTGGAAGTATTTTTCAAACTTTAGATGTAAAAAAAGAGGCAGAAGCTTTGGTTGAAAAAAATAGATCAAACAGTTCAAAACTTAAAGAAGCATTACAAATAGGAGGAGAAAGCGAAGGATCACTCACCATACCAGTTGTCATCAAGGCTTCAACGACAGATGTAATAGAAGCGATCATTCATGAAATAAGAAAGATCAAAAGCGAAAGAGTTGGGATAAAGATAATCTCAACTGGAGTAGGTTTTATTTCTGAAGGAGATATTAAAGGAGCTCTAGGAAATCCAGAAACAATAGTTCTTGGTTTTGAAGTTAAAACTGACGCTTCCGCAAAGATCCTAGCTGAAAGATCACATGTGTTGATCCAATCATTCAATATCATCTATAAACTGACAGAATGGCTTGAAGAATATATAAAACAAAAGACACCTAAAATGACAGTTGAAGAGATGACAGGCAGAGCAAAGGTCTTGAAATTTTTCAGCAAGACAAAAGACAAACAAGTGATTGGAGCTCGCGTAGAGGAAGGTTTTATTAAGAACGATTCAGATGTAAAGATAATGAGAAGAGATACACTCATCGCTACAGGAAAGATCCGTGAACTTCAACAGTCGAGAGCAAAGACAAATGAGGTCAAGGATGGTGTTGAATTCGGAGCAATGGTTGAATGCAAGATCGACCTAGCCCCTGGTGATAAGATAGAATGCTTCCAAACATCAATAAAATAAATATAAAATGCCAGAACATAGAAACAACGAACATAGAACAGAAAAGATCGAAAGTATCCTAGTAGGACTTGCTTCCAAGTTCTTTTCTATAGAAGCAGGTCCTGGAAGTCTGCTCACAGTCACAAAAGCTGAAGTGGATGATTCCTCAAAGAATGCAACAATATTTTTTACAGTCTTCCCTGATAACATGGAGAGATCTGCTTTAGATTTTACAAAAAGAAAAAGGAGTGAATTTAGAGATTTCATTAAGGATCACTCTCGCTTGTCTTTGATACCTTTCATAGATTTTACTATTGATCTAGGAGAAAAGAACAGACAAAGAATAGATACTTTATCAAACAATTCTTAATGTTTGGTAAAAATTGTAAAAAACTGTACACTATCTTTTGTCTTTGTTTGGCGTAGTGGCGAAGTTGGTCAACGCGACAGTCTGCAAAACTGTTATGCGCCGGTTCGAGACCGGCCTACGCCTCCAAATAGCTTTAGCATCAGCTGCTAGCTTAGAAAAAATTTGATAAGCTAATAGGTATAGCAAGTAAGTTATTGATAGTTTCTTAAATGCCCGGGTGACGGAATTGGTAGACGTAGGGGACTTAAAATCCCCAGATCGCAAGGTCGTGCGGGTTCGATTCCCGCCCTGGGCACCAAAAATAAAAACCGCAAATTGCGGTTTTTATTTTTGGTCTAGGGAATCGAAAGCTGGAGCGAAACTGACGCGAGGCGGGGTCGCGCAAATTTTCAGCAGAAATTTATGTGTGACCGATTCCCACTTCTTTTAATTCGCATTCTTCCCAATCAACAACTTCATATCTCCGAATCTATCATCAGAACTTAAT
>CAZKTY010000038.1:0-7790 GCA_964555825.1 uncultured Candidatus Saccharibacteria bacterium | reverse complement strand
GGTCAGCTATACCGCGGTGAATACGTTCTCAAGTCTTGTACTCACCGCCCGTCAACCCAAGGAAGATGGGAATACCCGAAGCACGCGCTTGTCGCGTCCTACGGTAAGTTCATCGACAGGGGGTAAGTCGTAACAAGGCACGGGTAGCGGAAGCTGCTCGTGGATTATTTCAAAATTGAAAAAACCAATTACTCAAGTTAATTGGTCGAGTCGATCTTCGCTTGTATTTTATACAGTGATGCCGAGCTTATACGGAAAAATAGGCCCTTTGAAAAGGTAAATTTCATGACACGTAGGGAAAGACCTGCAATGAAGGATGAACGGAACAAAACAGAGAATGTTTTTAAAACAAAACCCGCCGAAAGGCGGGTTTTGTTTTGTCTAGATGATTTATATAAGAAATAGTGTAAGGTTGACATTTTTACTAAAAATGACATAATTTTAAAGTGAGTTCCTTCCATGATGATTCAAGACCTCATCCAGATGAGGAAAGCCGAGGACTTGGCTTCTTAATAAGTCTTCTCATTGTAATTTTGTCTTTTGTGACTCCTTGGGCACTAATAAAAAATGCTCAGCTAGTTGCGAAAGTTAGCAAACCTGCAGTAATTTCTGCAGAAAACAATAAACCGCAAGTTTTTCTAAAACTTGTGCAACCCAATAACTAAAGGAGGTGATGTCTTGAAAAAAATTATTATAGGTTGTTCAGTTATGCCGTTGGTAATTCTCGTCTCGGTACAGTGTTTATGGTTTGTCGATCTTTCTGTAAACCCCAATCCCACTGTTTCAGAGAGGAATTTCACCAATTGTTGGGCGATCAAATTTTTTGAGTGCCGCACTCATAAAAAAGTCGTGGTGCAGGAAGAGGAAGCCTTCAAAGAACTTCTTTCATTCAGAAAATAAAAATAAAAAAGCCTTGTGTTTGTCTTAAAAAACAACCAGGGCTTATTTTTATAAAGAGATCTTTTTTCTTGAGAAATTTAGGTATTTTTGATAGTGTATGGTATCTCATGTAATTATGCGCGCATAGCTCAGCTGGTAGAGCATTCGACTGATACTCGAAAGGTCCTAGGTTCGAACCCTAGTGCGCGCACAACCGACGGTAGGTAGGTTGTGCGAGACGGGGTCGCGGAAATTTTCAGCAGAAAATTATCCGTGACCACAACATCCCTAGTGTACACAGTGGGATTTAATTCAAAAGAATATATCTCTTTGTAAAGCTCTGTAAATATTTTTTTGCATAACAAATAGGCTTATATTCATGATAAAATGACCTTATAACTTAGAAGCAAATAATAAATATTATGCAAAATATAATAACCGAACATCCTGTCTTATTTGTAATAGCTTTAGTATGGTCATTGATCTGGAAAGGGATAGCTTTATGGAGATCTGCTCAAAGAAAAGAAAAAGCTTGGTTCATTTCAATTCTTATATTAAATACCCTTGGAATACTTGATATTGTATATATCTATTTTTTCAGCAGAAGAGAAAAGAAGGTTCTATAAAGATATTGATGTTTAGTTGATCGGGTACGAATGTAAGAAAAAGAGGTCTTTCCCGTAGAAAGTTCCTTTTTTGCTACTTTGTAGTAATATTTAGAGCATATAAACCTAATCCATGAATATATGTCAATAGAAATTCAACCAGAAGATCTAAATCCAGGAGAAGAATATGAGATCCCTGAAGAGCAAGTAAAAAAGAATTTTGATGTTCAAAGAGACAAGTATATTAGAGAAGCAATTCTAGATATATTTTCTTCAAAAGATGGTCAAGAATTTATTTCAGACATGGCTTCTTCCGAACCGTCAGAGATGTTCTCTAAAGGATTTGATGTATACAATGAAGTCAGGGATCATCTTGCGAAAAAAGAAGGCTATGAAATAGTAAGATCTGGATTGAGATCTGAATACTTTAATAAGAATGGTGCGAAGGTGGATATGGAAGGATCTTATACAGATAAGGCTATTGCCAAGCTTATGGTTGAACATATAAATAGATTAGGTTTTAATGCTCCAAAAGGAGCAGAGAAATTAATTGCTTACTTCAGTAAAGAGTAAAAAAGTATTTTTTGACACAGGATCAAGAAACTATGAACAAAAAAAATAAGATCACTAAGAAAATATCTCCAAAGAAAAAAGTAGTAGTTGCTGTAAGTGGAGGATTTGATCCGATACATATTGGTCATGTCAGAATGTTTGAGGAAGCAAAAAAACTTGGAGATAAATTAGTTGTCATAATAAATTGTGATGATTGGCTGAAGAGGAAAAAGGGATTTGCTTTTATGCCTGAAAAGGAAAGAGCAGAGATAATCCAAGCTCTTAAGCCGGTTGATGAAGTTTATGTTCATCACAGTGATGATCATCATGTGTGTGGTGCTCTCAAAAAAATAAAGCCGAATATTTTTGCAAATGGGGGAGATAGAAAAAATATTGCTGATATTCCAGAGGCAGAGATCTGCGAAGCCCTTGGTATTGAGATGATATTTAATATTGGTTACGGAGGAAAAGTCCAATCTAGCTCATGGCTGACTGCAAAGATCCTTCCTAAAACAAAAAAACAAAAGTAAGTTCTCATGAAAATTGAATGGAATAAAGTAACCTGGTATACAAGACTTATCTCCTACTTGTTACTTTTGGTAATTTTTTCCATAGGTTTCTATTTCGGAGGACTTTATCAAGACCTTGTCCAGATCACTTCTAATGTTGTAAATCCAGTGAAAGTTCCGAGAGTCTATACGAACAAATATCTAGGTTTCAGCATTACTTTCCCAATAAGTTGGTCAGGTGTGGGTATCCAAGAAGACAAAAAAAATAACGACGTAGATTTTTCTCTAATGCATAATTTAGGCGGACGTGTAAAAGTTTTTTCTATCAGGAGATTTTCTTTAACTGAATGGAGTGCTGCTCAAAAAAGTCTTCATCCAACAATAAAGATCAAGGAGTCTGGAGAATATATCTTTGGATATATATTAGGGCAAGATGATGAGGGTTTTGTTGGTTTTCCAGATGTCGTGTATGGTACCTTGTATAAAGGTCCTTATTTTGATGTTCAAACTAAAATTATTCCAAGCTTTAATCTTTTAACTCAATGAATCTATATATAATAGCTACGCCAATAGGAAATCTTGAGGATATGACCTTTCGAGCTATCCGCATTCTAAAAGAAGTTGACATTGTTTTTTGTGAGGACACAAGAACCACAAGAACTTTGCTCAAACATTATGAAATAACAACTCCCACTGATAGTTTTTATGCTCAAAGTAAACTATCAAAGATCGATAAGATCATAGATCTTCTAAAAGATGGAAAAGATCTAGCTCTTGTTTCAGATGCCGGTACTCCTGCTATTTCTGACCCTGGAAGTATTTTGGTCGCTAAGATCAGAGAAGAAATACCAGAAGCAAAGATAATCCCTATACCAGGTGCTAGTTCTTTAACTGCAGCTTTTTCTGCCAGTGGTATTTTAGGTGGGGAATTCACTTTTTTGGGTTTTTTACCACATAAGAAAGGTAGGGAGACATTGTTCAAAGAGATCGCAGGATCAAAAAGACCTTATATTTTTTTTGAATCTCCACATAGGATAGAGAAAGCTTTAGAATCGATCAAAAAATTTGCTCCAGAAAAGAAGCTTGTGATAGGCAGGGAATTGACTAAGATCTACGAAGAATTTTTGACAGGCAGGGCAGATGATATCTTAGAAATATTTAAAAATGAGCCAGAAAAGGTACGCGGAGAATTTGTAGTTATGATCTATTGATCCATATTTTGCTTTAATTTATATAAAAAAAAGGTTACAATCTCTCTATGAAAGAAGACCAAATATATCTTATTTTAGGAGTTCTAGTACTTATCTTGCCTTTAACAGGATTTTCTAGAGATTCAAAGAATTTACTTATCTATATATGTGGAGCTCTTATTACTCTCTTGGCTATTGTCTCTCTTTATCTTAGATCAAAATACAGTAGATCAAAGACCAAAAGTGATATCTTTGTTGAGAGTAAACCAGAAAAAAAATTAAAAGAAGTTGTTGAAGATCAGATAGAGAATCCATTCAACTAAATGAAGAAGATCCACTTATACATTTTCTTGGCAATTGTTGCCATAATTGTTTTAGCTATTATTTTTATTCCAAATATTGTCTCTCAACAGTCTTCATCTACAACTGGTCAACCCGCAACCAGTACTGCATCATCCACTCAAAACACTCTGACGGAAATGGGACCAAAAGCTGAACACGTTAGTACTCCTAAAGTTGTTAAAGGGATATATATGAGTGCTTGTTATGCAGGTAGTAAAGATCTTAGAGAAGGTCTTGTAAATATGATAGAGAAAACAGAGCTGAATTCTATAGTCATTGATATAAAAGATTACAGTGGTTATATTTCTTTTTTACCGAACGATTCATGGAAAGGTGATCTGTCTCCAAACTGCAATGCAAAAGATATGCAGGATTTCATAAAGGAATTGCACCAAAAGAATATATATGTCATAGGGCGTATCACAACTTTTCAGGATCCTTACTACTCAAAAAAAAATCCTGAATTTGCTATAAAGAAAAAGAATGATCCTTCCAAAATATGGACTGATAAAAAGGGTCTATCTTATTTAGATCCTGAGTCAAAGGAGGTTTGGGATAGAACTGCAAAACTGGCGGAAGATTCTTACAATGCAGGTTTTGATGAGATAAATTTTGATTATATTCGTTATCCTTCAGATGGAGATATCCAGAATATGCTTATCTCAAATTCAGAAGGAAAGACAAAATCAGATATTCTGGAATCATTTTTTAAGTATCTCCACGATAGGTTGAGTCCACAAGGTATAAAAATGTCAGCTGATCTTTTTGGTCTGACGACTGTTGCTGAAGATGATATGGGTATAGGACAGATCTTAGAAAAAACTATGCCGTATTTTGATTATGTTTGTCCAATGGTCTATCCTTCTCACTTTGCTAAAAATTTTCATGGATACAAAGATCCAAATAAAAATGTCTATGGCGTTATCCAATACAGTATGTCGACAGCTGTTGGAAGGGCAGAGGCTACTTCCACGAAGTTCGATTTTATTGGAGCGGTACCCATTGTTTCAAATTTTGTTTCTACTTCAACAAAACAATCTCAACTCTATGAGAAGACCGTCTATGACAAAAATAAACTCCGCCCATGGCTTCAGGATTTTAGTTTTGGAGGAACTTATGGTCCTACCGAAGTAAGATCACAAATTCAAGCTACATATGACGTTGGTCTGAACTCATGGCTTCTTTGGAGTGCTTCAAATGTTTATACTGAAGCTGCTCTTGGGAAATAAAAATTGACCTTATGTTATAATTTCTAATATGCAAGAAGATCCCAATCAAGTTGTGTATTTTGCCGAAACAGATTCGCGAAATAGGCGATTAAAATTTGGTATCAAACTCAAAGATCGTTCCAGACATACTTATGTCATTGGTAAGACCGGAATGGGAAAATCAACCCTTTTGGAAAATCTTGCCATTCAAGATATTCAAGCTGGCAGGGGGATCTCTTTTATTGATCCACATGGAAAGACAGCAGAACTTCTTTTGGAATATGTTCCGAAAGAGAGAATAAAAGATGTTATTTATTTTGCACCTTTTGATCTAGATAATCCAATCTCATTTAACCTCTTGGAAGATATTGGTCCTGATAAGAGGCATTTGGTTGCAAATGGACTTATGTCAGTTTTCAAAAGGATCTGGCAGGATGCTTGGTCTGCTCGAATGGAATACATCTTGAATAATGTACTTTTGGCACTCTTGGAATATCCAAATTCAACCTTACTTGGTGTTAATAGGATGCTTTCAGATGAGACATACAGAAAACAGGTTGTGGATAATGTCTCAGATCCATCAGTCAAAGCCTTCTGGACCCAGGAATTTGCCAAATATGGACCAAAATACATGCAAGAGGCTGGGGCTGCTATCCAAAACAAGATAGGCCAATTCATTGCCAATCCTCTAATTAGAAATATCATCGGTCAGGCACAATCTTCTTTTAGTCTGCGAGATGTGATGGATGAAAAGAAGATATTAATAGTGAATCTTTCAAAAGGAAAAGTAGGAGAATCAAACACGAATATCTTGGGAAGTATGGTCATTACCAAAATATATCTTGCTGCTATGAGTCGTGCAGATATTTCAGAAAAGGAACTCGAGACAAAGCCGAATTTTTATCTTTATGTAGATGAGTTCCAGAACTTTGCTAATGAATCTTTTGCCGATATCCTTTCTGAAGCTAGAAAATATAAATTAAATCTTATTGTTGCCAATCAATACATCGAGCAGATGACAGAAGAAGTGCGAGCTGCTGTTTTTGGGAACGTTGGAACGATGATAGCTTTTAGAGTTGGAGCTTTTGATGCAGAAATTCTGGAAAAAGAATTTAGTCCATATTTTCTTGGTGAGGATCTTGTGAATCTTGGATTTGCACAGGTTTATCTTAAGTTGATGATCGATGGTGTTTCTTCTAGACCTTTTTCCGCAAAGACCTTGCCTCCATTGAAAAAGCCAGAGATAAATTACACCAAAGAGATAATTCAAAATACAAGAACTGTTTTTGCAAAGACCCGTCAAACAGTTGAAGAAGATATAAAAAAATGGCATGAAGAAATTGTTTCAACAAAAGATGGGGGAGGAAACAAGTCAGCTAATTTTAATCGTAACAATGATTCTGGGCAGAATTCACATCCACAGAAAAATTTTAGTCAAAATGGAAATCCAAATAAAAAAACTGCAGTTGAATCTGCTTTAGAAGCTGTTCTTGGCAGACCTGCTACAAAGATCTCTCAAGAGAATAAAGGTCCAAAAGAATCGGATGCTCTAACAAGAGAGAGAGAATTGCGCAAAGCTGTTTCTTTGAGTTATTTGAGACAAAATCCAAAAATAGAAAAAGAGAAAAAAGCTCCGACCGCAGAACACATAGAGGAATTGCGCAAAGCTTTGAAAGAAGCTGGAGCAGATACAGAGAGTCGTCCTAAGGAAGAAATTTCTCCTAAAGAAGTTGCTAAGGATACTATTAAAAAAGATCCAGTAGTTGAGAATTCAAATGATAAGAAAGAACTCCCAGAAGAGATGCTTAAAAAGGTCCTTGGAATAGAATGATCTCTGGATCACTTTTTTTGATAATTTTGTCTGGTATTGTGTGTATTTTCTTATTTAAGGCTAGTCCTATAAAAAAAGGAGGAGAGCTTTCTGCTAAGGATTTCGAGATCATTGAATTGGCAGAAGATGATGAATAAAATATGAAATTACTGTTTATATGCAAAGGAAATTGGTTCAGAAGCCAGATGGCTGAAGCTATTTATAATGACCTCACAAAAAGCAAAGATGCTTTTTCTGCTGGTACAACGACTGGTTCTCTAGAAGAACCAGAGGGTCAACTTCTAAAAGATATAATGCCAGAGAATTTTTTTGAGGTAATGGAGGAACACAATATAAACATAAGGGAGAATAAGACAAAAAGATTGATACCGGAAATGCTAGAAAAAGCTGATATTATTGTATCAATGGCAGAAGAACCCTATGTACCAGATTTTTTGAAAAATAATAAAAAAGTCATTTGGTGGAATGTAGAAAATCCTGTTTTTGTAACGAGAAAGATAGCAGAGGACACATATGATATTATATTTCCGCTTGTTCAGGATCTTATTTCGAAACAATGATCAATTACAAAGAATATTTTAAAGACAAAAAAATAACGATCATGGGACTAGGCCTTCTTGGAAGAGGTCTTGGTGATGCAATTTTTCTTGCTGAGTGTGGGGCTAAACTTACTA
>CAZKTY010000037.1:0-8113 GCA_964555825.1 uncultured Candidatus Saccharibacteria bacterium | reverse complement strand
GCCTTAAAAAAACTATACAAATCACTTTCTGACGATGAGCTTTTGCCTGAATCAGAGATCCTTGAAAGATTCCTAAAACATCTAGAAGAAATAAATTCTGAATATAGAGATGAAGAGATCCTTAAGAGATGGTTATCTATATCAAAGAAGATAGGAAAGAATCCTCTTGGAGAATGGGGAGTTTCTGATTCAAAGAATGTTTCAGTAAAAGGTATTAGAGATTATGCTTACTTGGCAATAAGAAAGCACGGTTCACCTATCCACTTTACAGAAGTCGCAAAATCGATCGAGAAAATGTTCTCAAAAAAAGCCCACATTGCAACAACTCACAACGAATTGATAAAAGATCCTAGATTTGTCTTAGTTGGAAGAGGACTTTATGCTCTTTCTGAATGGGGATATATAAACGGCATAGTAAAAGATGTGATCACAAAGATCCTAGATAAAAGTGGTCCTCTAACTAAAAAAGAGATCGTCGAAAAAGTAATGAAAGAAAGATATGTGAAAGAAAATACGATCTTGGTAAATCTTCAGAATTCAAAGAATTTCAAAAAGGAAAAGGACGGAAAATACAGCTTGATAAAATAAGACAAATATCTTAATTAAAACAAAACAGCTTGGAGGTAAAACTTCCAAGCTGTTTTGTTTTTTGATCATTCCTAAATAATTAAGCAAATGTTATTATGTTAGACATGGAAAGCACCACTATTAATCCTTTTCAAGAAATTCTCTCACAAGCACTTGGCTATGCATGGATCGTTGCGATCCTTATAGGACCTTTTGTCTTCGGATGGATCTTTTTTGAAGCATATGTCATCTATAAAAGGAATAAATTCATTCTTAAACAAGAAGCAGTTCTTTTGGAAATTAAATTAGCAAAAATGATGCCTAAATCTCCATTGGCAATGGAACTTTTTTTGACTTCCTTGTACCAAACAAAAGGAGAGGGTACGTGGATAGCAAAATACATAGATGGAAAGGTCAGACCATGGTTCTCTCTAGAGATGGCATCTTTTGGAGGGGAGATACATTTTTACATCCGATGTTGGAAATTCTGGCAATCTTTCATCACATCTTCTTTGTACGCTCAATTTCCAGACATTGAGGTCTCTGCTGTTGATGATTATTCTTCAGAAACACATTTTGATGCAAGTAAAATAGATCTATGGGGATCAAATTTCAAACTTTCAAAAGCAGATCATTACCCAATACTTTCTTACACTCATTATGGACTCGAGAAAGATCCAGACGAAGAATTAAAGATCGATCCAATGACACCAATGCTTGAATATATGGGAGCTCTCAAAGAAGGAGAACAAGCTTGGCTTCAGATCCTAATCCGTGCTCACAAAAAAGAAAGAACAAAGCCTGGAACTTATTTTGAAAAAGTGGACTGGACCCATGCTGCAAAAGAAGAAGTAAAAAAACTTAAAGAAAGCGGAAAAACAGATCTAAATGGAATAAGTATAGAAGGATCAGCTCTTTCCAAAAAAGACAGAGAGGTTATTGACGCTATACAGCAAAATATTTCAAAGACAGCATTTGATACTCTTATTAGAGGAATTTATCTAGCACCTATCGACAAGTACAATGATTTTAATATCGCAGGCTTCAATGGATCATTCAGACAATATAATTCAGGTCATTTGAATAGCTTTACAAATGATCACGAAACCGACTTCAAATACCCTTGGCAGGATTTCTCTGGTAAAAAACTTCTTCATAAGAAGCATCATATGCTAGAAGAATATCAGCTAAGAGCAGCTTTTCATCCTCCCCACAAGGCACATTTTTTCACAATGAATACGGAAAGCCTAGCAACCATTTATCATTTCCCTGGTGAAGTTGCAAAAACCCCATCAATTAGAAGAATAGAAGCTAAAAAATCAGAAGCTCCTCAAAATCTTCCTATATAAAATGCAAGACGAATTTAAAACAGACCTGGATATAAAAAAAGAAAAAACAGAAGAAGGACCTTCTGTTAAAAATTTAATTATTTTAATATTAAAGATATTTGGATCACTTATTATTCTATTGATCCTAGCTTTTGTGGTACCAAAACCAAATTTTAGTAAAGAGACAACTGTCCTTATAAATAATGGTGATGGTATAAAATCAACTGGGGAAAAATTATACGATGCAGGGATAATCTGGTCGTCAACTCTTTTCGATCTAGAAGCAATAATCTATGGAAAAAACAAGATAATAGCAGGACCTTATAAATTTGGTTCCGCTGAGAATATAGTAGGAGCATCCATTCGACTGACTCATGGATATTTTGGGATCCAAAAGATAAAAACAACCTTTCCAGAAGGTTTTACAGCAAATGATATGGCAAATAGATTAGCTACGTTGATCCCAAATTTTAATAAAGATCTATTTATAGCATCTGCAAAACCTTTGGAAGGATATCTTTTTCCTGATACTTATTTTTTCGTTCCTGGAGTATCTGAGACTGACATCGTAGACAAACTTACAAGAACTTTTAAAGAAAAGAATCCAAAACTTTTTTTGTTGGATAAACAGACTGAATTAAATGTGATCATATTAGCTTCGATCGTTGAAAAAGAAGTTCAAACACCAGAAGATAAGAAAAATGTTGCCTTGATCTTTGCTAAAAGATTGAACTCAGGAATAGCTCTTCAATCAGACGCTACGACTGCTTATGTACTTAGTGAAGATTCGAAATCCATAACAGCAGCTGACCTAAAAAAGGATTCCCCATATAACACTTACTTAAATAAAGGCCTACCTCCAACTCCAATATCAAATCCAGGTCTTGATGCAATAAATGCTGCCTACGATGCAATAATAAACCCGCAAGACACACCTTACCTATATTTCTTGACAGATAAGGATGGAAACGTACATTATGCAACAACATACGCCGTACAAAAGGCAAATGTAACAAAATATTTGAAATAAAAAAGGATCCACAACAAGAGGATCCTCACATGACGAAAATATTTGGGTCGTATATCATGTATATAAGAGAGAGGATAATTATTAACCCTCCGATCCAAGCTAACCAAGGAACACCAAGACTCTCTCTACCAGTTTCATCAAACGAAGGTGAACCAGCTATAACTAAGACAATACCGCCTGAAATAAAGATCAATAACAAAACCATATATAAACATTAACATGAAAAGTAAGAACCTGAACAAAAAAATAGTATTTGTAGGTCTATCAGGAGGAGTGGATTCTGCTGTTTCAGCGTACCTTTTAAAAAGATCAGGATATAAGGTTGTAGGAGCTTTTATAAGAACATGGCAACCAGAATGGCTAGAATGCACATGGAAAGAAGAAAGAAGGGACGCAATGAGAGTCGCCTCACATCTTCAAA
This sequence comes from uncultured Candidatus Saccharibacteria bacterium, assembly GCA_964555825.1. Taxonomy (GTDB): domain Bacteria; phylum Patescibacteriota; class Minisyncoccia; order Phycocordibacterales; family CAIRYW01; genus CAIRYW01. The sequence goes on along the minus strand of CAZKTY010000037.1, from coordinate 4,767 downwards.
TACCATTTGTAACAATTGATCTTGAAAAAGAATACAAAAAAAATGTTGCAGATTATATGATATCCGAATATAGACTCGGAAGAACCCCTAACCCCGATGTCATGTGCAACAAAGAAATAAAATTCGGAGCATTCTTAAAGAAAGTCCTCGAAATGGGAGCAGACTTCGTTGCAACAGGACATTATTCACAGGTAAAAGAACTAAAGAACAACAAATTTGAACTTCTGGCCTCAAAGGACAAAGAAAAAGAGCAATCCTATTTCTTATGGACCTTAAAACAAGAACAACTGGCAAAAATACTCTTTCCAATAGGAGATCTAAAAAAAACTGAAGTACGTAGGATCGCACAAAGTATTCATCTACCGAATGCAGAAAAAAAAGATAGCCAAGGTATCTGTTTTTTAGGTGATGTAGACATGAAAGATTTTCTTTCTCATTACATTGAAACTAATAAAGGGATCGTATTGAATGAAAAGGGAGAAAATATAGGAATACATGATGGAGCTGTGTTCTATACAATTGGGGAAAGGCACGGATTTATCGTAACAAAAAAGACAACAGACGATGTCCCTTTATATGTCATATCAAAAGACCTTAAGAACAATACTATTATAGTTGGTACAAAATTTGACTTGGAAAAAGAATCAGGAAAAGTAGCAAAAAAAGTTTTGATAAATAACATAAATTGGATAAATGATATACCCAAAGAAAAAAAGTCATACAATGCCCAGATCAGATACCACCAGAAATATCAAAAGATCAATTTAATCAAGATCCGAGATAATGAGTGGCAAGTAGAATTCAACGAACCTCAAACCTCAGCATCAGGACAATCAATTGTCATTTATGACAAGAATATCTGCCTCGGAGGAGGCGTGATAGAATAATAGTAATGGCTTACGAATCCAAACCAAAAATAAGGAATTCTGATTGGAATTATGGAGGAAGCAAATGGAAACTTTCTCGTTCTAAAATAGATCTATTTATGGAATGTCCAAGATGTTTCTATATGGATAACAAATTAGGTATTGGAAGACCCAAAGGTCCTTCTTTCACTCTGAATATTGCAGTTGATGCATTATTAAAAAAAGAATTCGATCTGCATAGGGTAAAGAAAGACTCCCACCCCTTAATGGAAAAATATGGGATCGATGCAATCCCTCTTTCTCACGAAAATTTGAACGACTGGAGAGAGAACTTTGTTGGTATTCAATATGTTGATGCATCAACAGGAATGACGATCAGTGGAGCCATTGATGATGTATGGGTAGATAAAAAGGGAAACCTCATTATAGTTGATTACAAAGCAACTTCTAAAGATGGAAAGATGGAGTCCTTGGAGGATACAAAATGGCAGAATCAATACAAAAGACAAATGGAGATATACCAGTGGCTATTCAGACAAAAAGGATTCAAAGTCTCAGATACTGGATATTTTGTTTATGTTAATGGGAAAAAAGACAGAGAAGCTTTTGACGGGAGACTGGAATTTGACGTCACTCTTATTGCACACAAAGGAGATGATTCTTGGGTCCACAAAAAGATACTTGAGATCAAAGAACTTCTAGACCAAGAAAATATCCCAGAACCAGCCGAACTTTGTGAATATTGTGCTTATAGAAAGTTTGCAGCAATTGAATCTGCAAAATTCTTAAAGGCAAAAAAAGAGAATGCTACAAATAAAGAAAAACCGAAAAGTAAGCTCTTTTAAAGAAAATGTATTGAGCGTTGTCAAAAGAATTCAGAAAGGTAGCACCTTAAGCTATAAAGAAGTATCAGAATTAGCTGGATCACCGAAAGCATACAGAGTTGTTGGAAATATACTTAAAGCAAATCAAGATCATGATATCCCTTGTCATAGAGTGATAAATTCAAATGGAACACTAGGAAAATACAATGGACTTAAAGGAAAAAGCAAAAAGGAGATACTACTAAAAGAAAATGCCATCTGAAAAAGAAATTACTGAGAGAAGAGAAAAAATGAAGAAGATCAAAGATGACCTTTTAAATTTTTCTGTTTCTCCATTGTATAGATATAGAACTGAAAATAAATATTTTCCAGTGATCGGTGAGGGAAGCCATTTTGCGAAAATTGTTTTTATTGGAGAAGCTCCTGGAAAAAATGAAGCTATCCAAGGAAGACCTTTTTGCGGAGCCGCAGGAAAATTTTTAGATGAACTCTTAGAACATATCAATTTAAATAGACAAGAAGTCTATATTACAAATATAGTAAAGGATCGTCCTCCTGAGAATAGAGATCCTTTTCCTGAAGAGATCGCGGCTTATGGACCTTTTTTAGACCGTCAGATCGACATCGTTCAGCCAAAGATCATTGCAACTCTTGGAAGATTTTCGATGCAATATATTATGGAAAAATTTGGATTATTTCTTGAAATAGAACCAATTTCAAAAGCCCATGGAAAAAGTTATGAAGCAGAAGCTAGCTATGGAAAAATAAAAATAGTACCTTTCTATCATCCAGCGGCAGCTCTTTACAATGGAGGGATGAGAGATACTCTAAAAAAAGATTTTGAAATATTAAAAAATATTCAGTAGATAGTAAATACTATAACTAAAATATTACGATCCTTCCTTTTATACTCAATTTTTATTTTTAACAAAAAGTGCTATATTTTTGCTTATGAACTCAGAAGAAATACGCAATAAATTTCTCTCTTTTTTTGAAAAAAGAGGACATTCGATAATCCATTCCGCTCCTTTGGTACCAGAAAATGACCCCTCTGTACTTTTTAATACTGCAGGAATGCAGCCTTTTGTACCATATTTACTTGGACAACCACACCCAAAAGGGAAGAGGCTAGCAGATGTACAAAAATGTGTAAGAACTAATGATATTGAAGAAGTTGGAGACAATCGTCATTTAACGTTTTTTGAGATGCTTGGAAATTGGTCATTAGGTGATTACTTCAAAGAAGAAGCTATCAACTGGAGTTACGAACTATTAACTTCAAAGGAAGAAGGATTTGGTCTTGATCCAAACAGATTATATGTAACTTGTTTTGAAGGAGATGATAATGCTCCAAAAGATGAACTATCAGCAAAAATATGGAGTGAGATATTCGATAAAAATGGAATAAAAGGAAATAGGATATTCTTCCTGCCAGCAAAGAACAACTGGTGGAGTCCTGGAGAGAACGGTCCCTGCGGACCAGATAGCGAGATGTTCTATGACCCAAGCGGTAAATACACCGAAGGATTTTCACATGAACAATTCACTGAAATGGATGAGAAAGGAGAAATTATCGAGATCTGGAATGATGTATTCATGGAATATGAAAAAAAAGATAATAAAGTGATCGGAAAACTTAAGTCAAAGAATGTTGATACTGGATCAGGACTCGAAAGAGTAACAACCGTTGTTCAAGGAAAGAAAACTGTCTTCGATACAGATCTATTCATACCGATCATAGAAAAGATAAATGAATTCTCTGTAGAAGGAGAAGAACTGGTTAGATCAAAGAGGATAATAGCTGACCACATAAGAAGTGCTGTCTTTTTGATAGGTGATGGAGTTACACCTTCAAATACTGACCAAGGATATGTTCTACGAAGACTAATAAGAAGAGCTGTTCTTCATGCAGATAAACTCGGAATGAAACACAGTTCGCTATTTTGGATCGCAGATACAGTTATTGAAAAATATAAGAATATCTATTCCGAACTTGGAGAAAAGAAAGAAACGATAAAAACTGAGATAGATAAAGAAGAACAAAAATTCAGAAAAACTCTAAAGGATGGAATAAAGCAGTTCGAGAGAACATATTCTGATGGAATTTCTGGAAAAGAGGCTTTCATATTATTTTCTACTTATGGTTTTCCATTCGAACTCACAAAAGAACTAGCAAAAGAAAAGGGTGTAGTAGTTGATGACAAACAATTCGAAGAAGAATTTAAGAAGCATCAAGAACTTTCTCGCCAAGGAGCTGAGAAAAAATTTAAAGGGGGACTTGGGGGTACAGATGAAAGATCTATTCAATATCACACAGCTACCCATCTTTTACATCAAGCCTTAAGAATTGTACTTGGAGATCATGTCTCTCAAAAAGGAAGTAATATCACTCCAGAAAGACTTCGTTTCGATTTTATTCATCATCAAAAAATGACCGAGGAGGAAAAAAAACAAGTTGAGGATATTGTTAATCAAAAAATACAAGAGGCTTTACCTGTTAATTTGATCAATTTACCTAAAGATGAAGCCGAAAGAACAGGAGCTTTGCATTTTTTTGGTGATAAATATGGAGATACAGTAAATGTATACTACATTGGATCTGATCTAGAACACTCATTTTCTAAAGAATTCTGCGGAGGGCCTCATGTGAAAAACACATCTGAGCTTAAGGGTACATTCAAGATCATCAAAGAAGAAGCAGTAAGCCAAGGTGTAAGAAGAATAAAAGCTGTCCTCAGCTAAATTACTGATTGAATATAGAGACTTGAATGCTATAATTTTAGTGTGACTTTTTTCTCACCACAAAAAAAAGAAGGTTCTAGTACTCTTATATTCTTAAGCAGCGGACAAATTGAAGCTGAGATATTTTCTTCGACTCAAAAAAAGACAAAAAATAACTTTTATATAAAAGAAAATTTCAAGTTCATTCAAGAGATCAACACTGAAAGACTAGAAAAAGAGACCTCTCTAGCACTTAAAAAGATCCTTGAAAAACTATTTGATGAGAATTCAAGAAAAAAAGACAATGAAAAAATTGGAAAGATATTTTTCATATTTGGCTCACCTTGGTATATATC
>CAZKTY010000036.1:0-8467 GCA_964555825.1 uncultured Candidatus Saccharibacteria bacterium | reverse complement strand
TTTAAATACTTTCTCAATCATTTTTTACCATTTTCTTTACTCTAATAGAAGCATTTCGGATCAGAGATCTTATTTTAGGATTTATGAACTTTGATTTTATTTTTGTTCTTAATAATTCATTTTCAGATATAAATTTTACATGATGTACCATAGGTACTTTCCAATTAACTGGAATGAGCTTATAGTCTTTTCTTTTTTCATCGTAGACATATTTTCCATAGAGATTAGAGGTCTCTTCTGAATCTCCGACTGTGCATCCTGAAATTATGCCCAAGATAGTTATGAGTAGGTCCATAAAACAGTAGGGGATCATCTCCTCGTACGCTTTTTTTATTAGAGGTAAATTTGCTTTGCTTTTCTCAAAAAATTCTTTCGTATAGATCGTTCCTCCACAACCTGTATGTGTTATGTATCTAGATCCATTATTCAAATTAAAACTAAATCCTAGTTCTTTGAAGTTAAAATATTCAAAGAATACATTTTCTTTTGGACCGCAGAAAGATAAGGGTCCTGCCATATCATACTTTGGTTCTTTTGTGATAGGACCGGTTGTGTAAACATCGGTCTCGAGAAATAATATATGGGTATAATCATCTTTTGCTAAGCCAAAATCAAACATATATTCGAACCATCTGTAGTCAAAAGATCCTGTACCACAATGAGTCTTTTTGTGCCAGATATTTTCGATCTTTTTGTACTCACAATCATATTTTTTTGCTATATCCTCAGAACTTATTGTGCCGTTGTCATATACAAGTACTGGTATATTAGGGTTATGTTTTCTAAAATTTTTTAGCGTAAAATCCAAGCGGTCTAGATCGTTGGACATGAATATAATGGCTTTTATTTTCATTTTCTATTTTATTTTTCTCTTAAAGATATCCAAACGATCGCTGGTATAGTTGAATAAGATATTATTGTTGCCCAAGCTGATCCTATTATTCCAAATCTTGGTATGAATATAAGGTTTAATAATACGTTTATGATCGCAGCAACAGATGATGAGATCATAATTAATTTTGTCTTATTTTCTGTGATCAAGTATTGCTGTATGACCATCACTGCAGATACTACGATACCTGCCCAAGTGTAGATCTGTAATATGATTATCGATGATATGTAGGCTTTTCCAAAAAGAAATAGGATCAGATACTTTGCAAAAATAAATTCGAAGAACGAGATCATAAAAGATATTCCAACGATCAGCCAAAATAATCTTTTTACTCTTGTTTTGTATAGATCATGATCCTTTATCTTTGCATTTATCACAGCTGGCAGCATTACTCCGCAGATAATTGCTGGAACAAAATACCAGATCTCTGCGATCTTTACTCCTGCGGCATAGATTCCAAGTGAAGTGGTATCTATCATCTTTCCGATCATAACTTGGTCTATTTTTGTATATATCATATAAAAAGCTGAGGAAAGAATGAAAGGCCATGAATCTGATAGCATTTTCTTTGCTAGATCGATCTCGAGGGATAATTTAATATGGTGGCCTTCTTTAAAGAAAAATCGGAGGAGTATCACTGATGATACAAAGCCTTCAAACACTAAAGCAAATACGAACCATCCTGTTCCTAATCCTTTGTATACGAGAAACAATTTCAATGAGGAAACTGCAATTGTTGATAGTACTTGTGCTATTGAGGAATATTTATATTTAACGACTGACTGAAAATATGAATCGGTAATATTGAATGCATTAAATATCAATTGGATCGAATATATGAATATCAATAAGGTTGTGTAGATGTCATTTTTTATCAGTACAGATGAAAAGACTGAAACAAAGATCACCAAAATACCCCCGATCAACTTCAAAGAAAAAGCGGTATCTAATACTTCTTCTTCTTTCTCTCTGTATTTGATCAGATCTCTTATAAGGATATTGTCTATCCCAAAAGATGACAGAAATGCAAAAATTGTCACAAAGCTTAGTACATAATTTAAGACTCCGTATCTTTCTGGTCCGAGGTATCTGGCAACGTAAGTACCGACGAAGAAAGACATCATTAGAGCAAATCCTCTTGCTCCAAAAGCCCAACCCATATTTCTAAAATACTTTTGAAAGCCTGCGTGTTGCCACTTTTCTTTTATGTAGTCTATAGATAGGTAATTCATGTGAAATTGATGTTTGTAGGGTGTATTTTAACACAAAAAGGTTGATTATTTTTCTTTTTTTGCTTCGATCCGATCAAAAAGATCCAAGGCATTTTTGAAAGCTTGGTCCATGTTGAAATATTTATAATTAGCTAGTCTTCCAACGAAATAGATACTCTTTTGTTCCAAAGCCAAAGCTTCTTTCTTATATCTATCATATATTTCTTTATTTCTTTCTGAAGGAACAGGGTAGTAAGGATCTCCTTCCCAAGTAGGATATTCTTTTACTATAGTTGTTTGAGGATTTTTTTGTTTTGTCTGGTATTTGTATTCCACAATTCTCGTGAATGGGATATTCACATCAGGATAATTTTCTTGGACGGTGTCCTGAAAGAACTCCTGATCTAGTGTTTCTTCTTCAAATCTAAGGGATCGATATTCTAATCTTCCAAGTATTTCATTGAAATAAGAATCTATCTTTCCTGTAAAAAATAATTTTCTAAATTCTGTTGAATCTTTTATATCATCCCACGATGTATTAAGTCTTACTGTGATATTTGAATGATTGAGCATGTTCTCAAATATCTTGGTGTAACCGTTTGTAGGGTACATCTGATATTTGTCGGTGAAATATCTATCGTCATGGTTCATTCTTATTGGTATTCTATCCATAACACTTGGATCTAATTCTTTTGGATGTTTGTCCCATTGTTTCTCTGTGTAATTCTTGAACATTTTTTCATACAATTTTTTCCTAACTCTCTTAAGTGCAGATTCCTCTGAATTTTTTGGTGTCTCGATGTCAGTAGTTTCTTTTGATAACCATTCTTTCATTTCTTCTTCGGTAGATATTTTTTGATCAAAAAGGATATTGATAGTATCTATGTTTACTGGTACTGGCACTTTTTTGCTATCAACACAGCTGAGGCATTTTGCCTCAAAAGGTATCCATTCAGAGAATTTCTTTATATATTCCCAAGTATTTTCATCATTTGTCCTGAAATAATGAGGACCGTATTTTGAGATCCTAATGCCGGCTTTATTCGTCTCGTCATAACAGTTTCCACCTATGTGATCCCTTTTATCTATAAGTAGCACCTTGATACCTTTTCCTGATGAATAACGTTCTGCTAAAGTACATCCTGAGATCCCAGCACCAATTATGACAATGTCGTATTTATCTTTCATTTTTATCTCTGAAATTATTTTTATATTGCAGGTAGATCTTTTTTATACCATTCTCAATATCTGTTCTTGCTTCCCATCCTAATTTGTTTATTTTTTTTACATCTAAAAGTTTTCTGGGGGTGCCATCTGGTTTTGTTCTATCCCAGATTATCTTTCCTTCAAACCCTACTATTCTTTTGATCATCTCTGCTAAGGATCTTATTGTTATGTCTTTACCTGTTCCTATGTTTATTATTTCATTACCGTCATATCTATTCATCAAAAAGACACAGGCTTCTGCTAGGTCATCTGCATACAGAAATTCTCTCTTTGGTTTTCCAGATCCCCAGAGGATCAATTCTTTGGTTTTGGTATTTTTTGCATCATCAAATTTTCTTATCATTGCAGGGATCACGTGGCTAGTTATGAGGTCGAAATTATCTCCTTGTCCATAAAGATTTGTCGGCATGACCGAAATGAAATTGGTTCCATATTGTTTGTTATAGAATTGACACATCTTTATTCCAGCTATCTTTGCTATCGCATAAGCTTCATTTGTCTCCTCAAGATATCCTGACAGAAGATATTCCTCTTTGATCGGTTGTTTTGAGAATTTAGGATAGATACAGGAACTTCCAAGAAAAAGAAGTTTTTTTACTCCTGATAGATAAGAATTATGAATTATATTGTTCTGTATAGTTAGATTTTCATATATGAATTCGGCAGGGGAGTTACTGTTGGCCAATATTCCTCCGACTTTTGCCGCCGCTAAAAAAACATATTCAGGTCTTTCTTTATTAAAAAAATTCTTGACAGCTATACTATCAAGCAGATCTAATTCTTTTCTGTTACGAGTCATGATATTTTTGTAACCTTTCTTATTTAATTCACGGACAATAGCACTACCAACAAGTCCGTTGTGTCCAGCTACATAAATAATAGGATCTTTTTTCATCAATTTATTTTCCCGTGACCTCTTTTAGATCTTCATCACACATTATCTTTACTAGTTCTTTGAAAGATGTTTTTGGTTCCCATCCAAGTTCTTTTTTTGCTTTTGAGTGATCTCCGATCAAAAGATCTACTTCTGCAGGTCTGAAATATTTTGGATCTATTTCCACAACTACTTTTCCTGTTTTTTTATCAATGCCTTTTTCTTCTAATCCTTTTCCTTCCCAAATGATCTCAAATCCAAAATTATTTCCAGCTTCCTCGACAAACTCTCTGACAGAATGAGTCTCTCCTGTGGCTAAGACATAATCAGAGGGTTTCTCGACTTGGAGCATTTTCCACATTCCTTCAACATAATCTTTTGCGTAACCCCAATCTCGTTTTGCGTCCAGATTTCCTAAGTAGACCTTTTCTTCAAGTCCTCCTTTTATCTTTGCAAATCCTAGTGTGATCTTTTTTGTGACAAAGGTCTTTCCTCTCCTTGGGGATTCGTGATTAAAAAGAATTCCATTCACAGCAAATAGATCGTAGCTTTCCCTGTAGTTCTTTGTTATCCAGTATGCATATAATTTTGCACATCCATAAGGGGATCGTGGGTAAAAGGGAGTTGTTTCTTTTTGAGGTACCTCTTGGACAAGTCCAAACATTTCTGAGGATGAAGCTTGATAGAATCTGGTTTTTATTTTTGAGTCTTTGATAGCATCAAGTATCCTCAGGGTTCCGATCCCATCAATATCAGCTGTATATTCTGGCATATCAAAACTGACTCTTACATGACTCTGTGCTCCTAGGTTATATATTTCATCAGGAGATATTTTTTCTATGAGCCTTGAGATATTACTACTATCACTTAGATCTCCATGATGCAGAAAAAGGCGGGTATCTTTTTGATGGGTATCTTTCACTAAGTGATCGATCCTGCCTGTATTGAAAGATGAAGATCTCCTTATTATGCCGTGGACCTCATATCCTTTTTCGAGTAAAAGCTCTGCTAGGTATGAGCCGTCTTGACCAGTAATTCCAGTGATTAAAGCTTTTTTTATCATTTTCGTATTTTATCATAACTGCAGCTTTTTCCTGTATATGGTAGTATTTTCGTACTATCTATTTCGGAAAGCCTTAATAAAATAGGTTTGGATATTTATCAATTAATTAAAAATTAAAATGGAGAAAGCCTTCAAAACCTGCATAATCGGACTTATATACCTAATTCCTTTCTTTGCTCTTGTTGTACCTTCGAGTATGTTCTTTCCGTTCATTACAGGCAGAGCTTTTCTTTTTAGATTAGCGATCGATCTAGCTTTAGGCCTTTATTTAGGGCTTGCAGTTGCTGATAAGAGTTATAGACCAAAGAACAATCCAGTCATCTGGTGTGTAGGTGCTTTGACCTTTGTTGCTTTGATCGCAGATCTTTTGGCTCCTTTTCCTTTTAAGGCTCTTTGGAGTAATTTTGAGAGAATGGAAGGTTTTGTGACGATCGCTCATTTAGCAATCTTCTTTCTTGTTTCTTCTTCAGTATTAAAAGCAAGGGATTGGAAAAGATTTTTTCTGGTTTCTTTTTCCGTTGCTGTCTTTATGGTCTTTTATTGCGGACTGCAAATGGCTCATGAGATCCCTATCGACCAGGGAAGTATAAGAATTGACGGTACTTTAGGAAATGCAGCTTATATTGCTATTTTCTTTGCTTTTCACGCATTCCTTTCTCTTATGTTCATGCTTGAAAGTTCTGGTAAAAAACTGAAGGGAATTGCAGAAAGTGTCTCTTTTGGTTCTGCAATGTTCTTCTTCTATTACATATACAAAATATCAGCTTATAAAATGCATCCAACCACCGGAGGTTGGTTCCTTCTATTTTTGTCTGTGATCATTCCTGTAGTTTTGCTGACACTTCGTTATTTTGATTTTGCAGAAAAAAGTAAGAAAGAAAAGATAGAAAAAGTTTCTTCCGTGACAACATATTCGATCTTGTTCGTAATATTTTCTTATTTGGTATTTGAAACACAGACTCGAGGAACAACACTTGGACTTATTGGAGGACTTATTGTGACAGCGATATATATTCTTGTCAGAGAGAAGACGAATAAAGTTGTGAGAAAAGCATCAATAATTGTCTTAGTTGGTTCTGTTGTTTTGATCGGAGGTTTTTTCCTAGTCAAGGATTCAAGTTTTGTAAGAAATAATTCAACCCTTAATAGATTTGCGACGATCTCATGGAATGAGGCAAGCGGGCAGGCGAGACAAATGATATGGCCTATTGCGATCAAAGGAGTTATGGAAAGACCTGTATTAGGTTGGGGACAGGATGGTTTTATTTATGTTTTTAGTAAGTACTATAATCCTCATCTGTGGAGCCAGGAACCTTGGTTCGATAGAGCTCACAATGAATTTCTTGATTGGGCAGTCGCTGGAGGAATACTCGGATTTTTGGCGTATCTTTCTTTGTTCATCTCATCTTTATGGATAGTCATAAGGTCAAAGAAATTCTCTGAAGTAGATAAATCGCTCATTGTTGGACTTATCTCTGCTTATGCCTTTCATAATCTTTTTGTCTTCGATAACCTTATCAGTTACATTCTCTTCTTCTCACTTCTTGGATTTATTGCTGGTAGTGGGACTTTAGAAGAGGAAGGAAATGATAAGAAAGATAAGAATAAAATAAATGAGATCCTAAGGATGTCTGCACCTTTCGGTCTTGTCCTTGGTGTTATCTTGGCGATCGTGATCAATTACAAACCGTATGAACAAAATCTGACATTGATATCTGCTCTTTCTACAATGCAACCTCAGAATGGAATACCTTATTCATGTACAAGCATCTCACAAAAGATAGATACAAATGGAAGTATAAGTAATGTCTGCAAAGCTGCTGAACCGACAGTTGATGTTTTTAAAAAAGCCCTTGCTTTCAATTCTTTTGGTGAGACCGAGACTCGACAATTCCTTATTCAAACAGTAACTACGATCGATCAAGATAAGAACGTCAATTACCAATCAAAAGTAGATCTTGCAGAACTTATAATCTCTGAATATGACAAGCAGATAAAAGAGAATCCAATGTTTGAAACGGCATACTTTGATTATGGTGGATATCTTGCTGGAATTGGTATGTTTGATCAGGCAAAAGTGATCTTTAACAAAGCTGTTCAACTTTCACCTAATCGTCAGTTTCCATACATGAAGCTTGGAGAAATTGCTATGAATCAGAAAGATGTACAAGGAGCTATTAATTATTTTAAGACAGCCTACGATCTAGATCATAGTTATCCAGATGCCGAAGCCTTATATGCTTTTGTCCTTATAAGAGGAAATAGATTCTCAGATGCAGAACCTTTGATGAGTGACCTTATTTCTAATGGTAATGGTCTTTCTCAGAATATTATTCAAGCATTAGCTGATAGTGGAAATTCTGATTATGCAAAAACTTTGCTCTCACAGAGGATCTCACAAGATCCAACGGATCAGAATGCACAAAGATCTCTTGATAGTATTGGTCAGACCAAACCTGTCCAAACTAATTAAGTGTAGGGAATAATTTGATTTGACATTTGAGGTAGATATGCTATTATAAACGGGTGAGATGTAGCAATATCAATTTGCTAACTTCGATAAAGTAAACATTCACAAAACCCCGCTCCGGCGGGGTTTTGTGTTTTAGGTCTGTTATAATTTATCTATGAATGAACAAAGTAATGAGGTTGTGGTAGTAAATGAAAAAGATGAGATCATAGGAACTATGCCTAGAAAGGAAGCTCATCAAAAAGCTATTTCTCATCGCATCTCTATTATCTATGTTGAGAATGATAAAGGTGAGATATCTATTCAAGTTAGAAAGACAGAAAGATTGGATCATTCATCAGCAGGACATGTTGATCCTGGAGAAACATATGAACAAGCAGCTTACAGAGAACTCATGGAGGAATTGAATATTAGTGGAGTTAAATTGACTTTGATCGGGAAAGGACTTTCAGATGAAATATCCCCGACAAAATTGGAGCATAGGGTTCATTTCTTTGAGGTCTTTGTTTGTAGGTCAAATTCAGTTGAAATAAATAAAGAAGAACTTAAAGATGCTTACTGGGCAGATCCACAAGAGATATATAAAGAGATGGTAAAAAATCCAGATGATCTTAAATTTACTGGTTGTTTTAGGACCTCTTTACCGATCTATCTTAAATATATTAAAAAATAAAACCCTTCTATTTTGGCGATTTTTTAATTTTAAGCTATCCTTATATGTAAGCGCTTT
>CAZKTY010000035.1:0-9509 GCA_964555825.1 uncultured Candidatus Saccharibacteria bacterium | reverse complement strand
ACTTTCACATCCAAAATAAGATCATCTGCTTTTTTTTCTATCCCTTCTACTTCAAAGGCAAGAGACTCTAACTTCTTTGAAACTTCTTCTGGCGAAGGCAGTTTTTCTTTAAAAAAAGTTTGGAACCATTTATAGGAAATTAACATAATATTAGAATTGATTTATCACTCTTAAGTCTCCTGAATAAAGCGAACGTAGATCTTCTATTCCGTATTTGATCATTACCAATCTTTCAACTCCTCCTCCAAAGGCAAAACCACTCCACTCCTTTGGATCTATTCCGCCAGCTTCTAATACCTTAGGATGAACAAGTCCTGCTCCCATAACCTCTAGCCACTTTCCTTTCCATTTTATGGAGACTTCAACGGAAGGTTCTGTAAAAGGAAAGAAACTAGGACGGAATGCGATCTCAATATCATCGCCGAAGAAAGACTTGAAAAATTTTAAGAGAACACCCTTAAGATCTGCCATTGAAACTTTTTTATCAATATAAAGACCTTCTACTTGATAGAACTCAGCACCATGTGTTGCATCTGTGGCTTCATTTCTATAGACCTTACCAGGAACAATAATTGCCATTGGTGGCTGATTCTTTTCCATAAAACGGATCTGTACAGGAGAGGTGTGAGTACGCAAAAGTTTTCTATCACTTAGAGGACTAAGCCAAAAAGTATCCTGCATATCTCGTGCGGGATGATCCTCAGGGACGTTCAAGGCATCAAAATTATAGTGTTCAGTTTCGATCTCTGGACCTTCAGCTACTGAAAAGCCTATCTCTTTGAAGATCTGTCTGATCTCCTCTATTGCAAGGGTGATCGGATGTATGTGACCTGTCGTTTTTTCTTCCATTTAAGATGATTATATACCAACAGAATTTTCTTCACAAAAGCTTAAAAATGAGGTAGAATTTTGCCCAATGAAAGAACTCATCGAGCTAACGAATTACGTCTTTATTTTTATCTCGCTTTACTTCGAGGTATTTTTGCTCATGTCTCTTTTGGATGATACAGATGAGACAAAAAATGACGAAGACTACTTCCCATATGTTGATGTGATCGTCCCTGTATTTAACGAAGAAAAGACGATCTCCAAGACCATTGATTCCCTTTTAGCTCTTGATTACCCAAGAGACAAATACAACATAGTTGTCGTCAATGATGGTTCAACAGACAATACTCTCGATGCTTTGAAAAGATTCCATGATGAAAAAAATATCATCGTATTTTCAAAAAAGAATGAAGGAAAACACACAGCTTTAAATCTAGGAATAACAAATTCAAAAGCCGAATTTGTCGGATGTCTTGATGCAGATTCTTTTGTTGATCGAGAAGCTTTGAAACTTATTGTAAGAAGATTCAGAAATGCAAGCGTAATGGCAGTGACTCCTTCTGTTGTGATCTCTGATGCAAATAACATCATACGAAAGACCCAGATGGCTGAATACCAATACGGAAACTTTGTTAGAAAAGCTTTCTGTGCGATCGGAGCTATTCACATTGCTCCTGGACCTTTTTCTTTTTATAGAAAATCAGTTTTTGAAAAAGTTGGAATGTACCGCAAAGCACACAATACAGAAGACATGGAAATGGCAATGCGATTGCAGAAGAACAGACTGAAGATAGTGAATGAACCTAAAGCATTGGTCTACACAGTAGGACCTAACAGCATAAAAAAATTATACAAACAAAGAGTAAGATGGGTCAGCGGTTTCTTGGCAAATCTTATTGATTACAAAGGGATGGTCTTTAATAAAAAATATGGAGATCTTGGACTATTGGTCTTACCCTTTGCAGCCTTGGGAGTATTTCTCAGTTTTTTCTTATTTATAAAAGGGATACTCAGCATATCTAATTCACTCTGGAGAGAGTTTCAAAAAATATACTTCGGGGGTCTTTTCTTTCATGCTCCAAATTTTGATTGGTTCTATCTTGATACTAGTGCAGTCTCGATACTTGGACTTATCCTCATCATGATCACAATATTCACAGTCTGGCTTGGTCACAAGATCTCTACAGGCAAATGGCACTTCTCATTTGAGTTCATATACTATCTGACCATATACATCATTATTTCTCCTTTTTGGATAACAAAGGCGTTATATAATACAATATCTTCAAGGGAAGCAAGCTGGAGGTAGAAAGACGAACTTAATAATAAAATTAAAACAAAATGAGAACAGACTGGAAAAAATATTTATTGGTTTTTTTGATAACAGGTACTATTTTTGCTACTGCTATCTATATAAGCAGTGCTATCAATAGCAAGCGAATTACAGAGATAAAATCCATACAAGATGCAGTTTCAACAGATATTCTTTCTTCTGAGACCCAATTCTCCCTTCTATCTGAACTATCTTGTAAAGAAGCTAGTAATTCTCTCCTATCATCTGAGATCAACGACCTAGGACAAAAGATCAGCTACAGTGAAAATGGTTCTGGCAATGATACAGCTGAGATAGTCCAGTTAAAAAAATACTACTCCCTACTTGAGATAAAAGACTATCTACTTATGAAGCAGGTTTCTGACAAATGCGGAAAGAAATTCATGTTCGCGCTTTATTTCTATGATCAAGGAACAAAATGCCCAGACTGTGATAAAGCTAGTTACGCTCTAACATATTTACGTCAAAAATATCCAGACCTAAGAGTATATTCATTTGACTATGGATTGGACCTTTCTGCAGTCTCAACAATAATCAAGATATTTGATATCAAAAATGACTTGCCTGCGATCGTCATCGGGGACACAACAATAAACGGATTCCAAGATAAGGATGCACTAGAAAAGATCCTAACAAAAGAATATCCAAAAGAAACGAAAGCAGATCTACTTAAAGCCGAAGTTACTGCAACTTCAACTACAGCAACAACAACTAAGAAGTAAATAGTCTCTTATAGCAATTCTCCAGCGTCTGTAAAAAAATAAAATATCCCCTTATAAAGGGGATATTTTTTGAAGCTGTAAAAGATTTGGCCACGAATATTTTATTTGTCGTCACCACAAAGGTACTTCTTATTTTCTAATTCACTATGTTCATAAGAAAATAAAGTCGCACAAATAAAATTTCTCGACCCCGACTTGCTTGTTTTTTCTGTTGAAAAAACATAGCTCCGTCTTTCAAATCTGTCGAATGCAATACCTATTGCATTCTGATGCGGTCAAGAAAAAAGTCCCGTGAAGGGACTTTTTTATGGAGCCGCCTCTCAGATTTGAACTGAGGACCCACGCTTTACAAAAGCGTTGCTCTACCAACTGAGCTAAGGCGGCATTATTTAATTTTCAATACTATACACTAACTATTATTTCCTATCCACTTTTCCGTCATTTTTTCTTATTGAATTCAAAAATTCAGAAGCTGGTTTTTTCTGCTCAGGGACATTCGTTCCTCTGACTGTCTCTACAATATGTGAAATTTTTGGATAAATCAAGACTTTGATCTTTCTTGATACATCAACTGATGTAATAACAAAAAAATGATACATATTCAATACAACATTCTTTGGCAACTGTGTGAAAAGTACTCTTGATGCACGATAGAACTTTGAAAGAAATTTATCCCACTCTTTTGGGAAACTGACATAAGCAACTCTTCCATTACTGAACCTTGCTCTGTTTATTACGAGAAAAGAAGCCCCGAGCAAAGATGAGCAAAAGACTGTTATTGACGTAATGAACATAGAATAGGATTAGAACTTAGGAACTGTAGAAAATCTTACGAATTTTCCAATGACAGTCTTTTCACCGAATTTCTGAATAGCATTCTTTAGAAGTGTACTTATCGTAAGTGAAGGATCCTTGATGAATTCCTGTTCTAAAAGAACTTTATCTTTAAAATATGCAGCTATCTTTCCATCTAATATCTGCTTTTTTAATTCTTCTGGCTTGCCTTCAACTTCTTTGGCAAATACTTCTGCTGCCTTTGATCTGTCAGATTCTGGAATATCCTCAACTGAAAGATATGCAGGATTTGTTGCTGCTATATGCATTGCAATATCCTTTGCAAGAGCCTTAAACTCCTCATTCTTAGCAACAAAATCTGTTTCGCACCAAAGCTCAACTAGAGTACCTACAGTTCCTGTATTGTGAATATAAGAGACCACAACGCCTGCTCCAAGGCTTCTATCTGACTTCTTGTCAGCTACCTCAGCTCCTTTCTTCTGAAGAAGGATCAAAGCTTTTTCCATATCACCACCAGCTTCTTCAAGAGCCTTTTTACACTGCATAATAGAAATCCCTGTTCTATCACGAAGCTCTTTTACTTGTTCTGTAGTAATCATAAATGAAAGTACAAAAATTAATTTTTAAATTTAATTAAACTGTATGTGCAGGTGCTGCTACTGGAGCGGTAAGATACGCATCTGTAACTCTTTTCAAGATATATTCGATACTTGATCTTGACGCATCATTTCCAGGAATTGGGAAAGTAACTTCTTTTAGATTGCAATCACTTGATGCAAGCGCAATCACTGGAACTTTCATTCTTTTTGCTTCAAGGACTGCAATTGATTCTTTTCTTGGGTCAACTACAAAGAGTGCATCTGGAATTCTCGAAAGGTTCTTTATACCTCCAAAAAGTTCTTCTAAGTTATCCATCTCTCTACTCAAAAGAAGTCTTTCTTTCTTTGTGTATTTAGTTAGTTCGCCTTTTTCTTTCTTTGATGAAAGATCAGCAAGTCTGTCTGAACGTTTTTTTATCTCAGGAAAATTTGTTAGAAGTCCTCCGATCCATCTTCCTGCAATGAAAGGCATTCCTAATCTTTCGGCAGCTGATCTTACTAGAGGTTTTGACTCATTCTTACTTGAAACAAAAAGGATGTTCTTCTTCTCTGATCCTAGTTTTGTTACAAAAGCTAAAGCTTTTTCAAGCACTTCACTTGTCTTTTCTAGATCAAAAATCTCCATGTTTCCCTTCTGTCCAAAGATATAAGCCTTTGTTGAAGGATCCCTTCGGCTTTTGATTAAGCCAAAATGCACACCTGCGTCGAACATTTCCTGAATTGTTTTTGGTATCTCTTTTTCTTGTTTTGCCATATATATGAGCGCTATATTATCAGCTTATAAGTCTTTTTGCAAATTTAATCGTCTAAATCCTCATCGTGAGTACTTTGTGAAGCTTCTCCAGATGCTACCTTGGCTGCAATAGCCTCGATTATAGGCTTTATTCCCCCAAGCATTATCTGAGGAAGATTGTGCCAAGATTCTTTTATCCTATGGTCTGTGATCCGATCCTGCAAGTAATTATAGGTCCTGATCTTTTCAGAACGATCTCCTGTTCCAATTTGATCTTTCCTATCCTTTGCAAATTTTTTACTTTCCTCCTCTTCTTTTTGCGCTTCAACTTTCGCAATAATAATAGACATCGCCATCTCCTTATTTTTCAACTGACTTCGCTGAGATGTACTTCGAGCTTCAATTCCTGTTGGTTTATGCACAATTCTTACAGCAGTCTCAACTTTATTTACGTTTTGTCCTCCCTTTCCACCAGAACGTGAAGTTTCGATCAAAAGATCAGACTCCTTGATCTCTATCTTCGATTTTTTTCTTATTGGCAAGATCGCAACTGATGCAGTTGAAGTATGAACACGTCCGGATTTTTCGGTAGCGGGAATTCTTTGGACTCTATGAACACCTGTCTCATATCTAAGTTTTTTATAGACATCCCTTCCTCTGATCTCAAAAGATGCTTCTTTGAAACCTCCAAGAGGACTTCTTGATTCATCAAGAGGTCTCCATTCAAAGCCTTCCATGTTTGCATAGCCTTCGTACATCATAGCTAAAGATTCAGCAAAAAGAGAGGCTTCTTCTCCGCCCGCACCTGCACGAACTTCAAGTATCACTTCATTTGGAAATTCTTCCTCCACTTCTTCTTCCTTCAAAATAGAATCCATTTGTAAGATTATCTCCTTTTTCTGTTTTTCGATCGTTTCAAGTTCCTCGCGAGAAAGTTCTTCCATACTTGGTTCTTTTGCAATGATATCTTTTATCTCAATTTCTTCTTTCAAAAGACGCTCAAAATCATCTGCCAAAAAGCGAGTCTTATTGTTTTCTTTGTATTTAGTTAGATCTATATTTGTAGATTCCATAAGAAAAAAGCCCTGAGTTAACTAGGGCTTTAAAAGGAGAAGTTATTTTTCTTCAGACTTTGCTTTCTTCTCGGTTGTCTTTGAACCTTTGGTTGCTCTAGCCTTGAATCTTTCTACTCTTCCTGCTGAGTCAACAACATTGTCATTTCCTGTATAGAAAGGATGTGATGCACTTGAGATCTCAACTTTATATAGAGGATACTCTTTGCCATCAATTTTTGTAGTTTCTTTTGTAGCAACAGTCGAAGAAATAAGAAATACTGCCTTGTTTGAGGTGTCTTCAAAAGCTACTTTCCTGTAATTTGCTGGGTGTATGTCTTTTTTCATAGGTCCATACATATTACCAAAAAGTTCTAAAAAGGCAACCTTTTGTGATATTTAATATGTAATCCTATTTAAAGTGTTTATGTTTTTAATATAGAAAATGTTAGTATTTATTCAAAATATGACTGTTATTTACACGTTTCTTTGCTGTCTTTCGGTATTTCCTACTGGAGATTCTTTTCCTAAAGAGATCGCCAGAACTGGAGAAAAAGCAGTCCGGATCGGTCAGAACACAAGAGGTGTCCAGTTCAGGATCGATAAAAGGATTGTTACTGTTCCACACAATGTGGTCGAAGAAATTCTAGACAAACAAGAAATACCATCTTAGCCGAGAATTATTCTCACAAGGATCTCATCATCCCGCCTTACTAATTCAATGTTAGTAATGGCGGTAATTTTTTTTGATCAAAACTAGTTATTCAATATATTTATATTTGCCTGGATCTGAGCAACCTTTGCCATCACTTGTTTTCCATAAGCACAGGTAGAACCTCCACTTCCATAATATTTGCAAGCTGCTTTTATCTCACCAGTATAGCTTCCGTTTATTCCTCCAAGATCAGCTAGATAAAGTCCGGAAGCCATGAATGCATGTTCTGGATTCCAAGGATCAGAACTTTTAACTCCTAAATATGATTCAATTCTATCTTCAAATAATACCCATGTTGATGGGATAAATTGAGCAGGACCCATCGCTCCTCCATACCCTCCAGCACCTGCAATTGGACAAGAGACCTTGGTCTTGTAAGGATCACGCCCAACAGCTTTTGTAATATTCAAAAATGGGGTTACATCTCTTGAAGGCTTCATAAGATTTGACCAGACCTTTCCACTTGTAACATTCACTCCTGCTCCTGTTGAAGCATTAGTTAGATAACAAGCTCCCACGTTAGCTCCAAGGTTTGATTCCTGAGTAACGATAGCTAAAAGAAAAGCGGGGTCAACTCCTGTAGATTTTTGGACCACTTGAGCATATTCAAGGGCAGTACCGAATGGAATAGCAGCAGTGTTAGCTAAAGAGAACAAAGCAGCACGAATTTGTGCAGCCTGAGCGGATTTTGAAGCAATTATGGCCTGATAACCAGCTTGTTCAGTTTTGTTTAGAGCTTGAAGTTTTTTCTTCTCTGCCTGACTTTGTTTAATGATCGCTTCCTCACTTTGAACATTAACTTTTGTATCTATTGTTGCGTTTTTTTTAGTATTTAAAGCGGTCTTTTCTTTTTGATTTTCTTGTTGTGCATCCATAAGATTATTAAAAGTATCGGCAAGCGATGTCTTAACAGCATCAAAAGAATCTAGATCAACAAAAAAAGAAGAAATATCTTTGCCAGAAAGTAAGACTTCTGGGAGTGAAACGTCATCCAAAACTTTTGTTT
This sequence comes from uncultured Candidatus Saccharibacteria bacterium, assembly GCA_964555825.1. Classification (GTDB taxonomy): domain Bacteria; phylum Patescibacteriota; class Minisyncoccia; order Phycocordibacterales; family CAIRYW01; genus CAIRYW01. Next base: position 1,726 of record CAZKTY010000035.1, on the reverse strand, counting down.
GTCTCAATATTTGACTCAAAGAATCTTTACCTGAAGATATCTGATCACCTAGACTTTGAATAGTTTGGGTCTTCAAAACAATATCTTGTCCAAGCTGATTGATCGCAATATTGTAGGCTTTGATCTTTAATTCTGATTCAGAGATCTTTGCATTAAGAATTGCGATATCCCTAGAAATAGAAACTCCTTCTGTCTGCTTTTGAGCAAGAATACCCTGTTGTTGAGTGATCTCTTTTTCAATTTCCGTGAGTTGAGCCTGCAAAGCCGCTCTCTGAGCTGGGTCTGTAACGACTTGAGCTTCACTCTTTTGATAGAAGAACAAAAAACCTCCTCCAAGAATGAGTACTGTAAAAACAAACACCAAAGAACCTTTAAGATTTTTTTTCATTAATTAAAAGAATTAGAACTTAGAACTATCTCAAAAAAACAAAGAAATTATTTCTTTGTTTTTTCTGCTCCTTCTGCTCCTTCTTCACTTTCTTCCTTTCCTTTCTTCTCAACTTCAATAGATGAAAGATCAATAGGAGCGGTTTCTTCAACTTCTTCTCTTGCCATTTTAGCCAAAGCAACGATCTCTTCTTCCCCAGTGACAAGAGTTACTCCGCTTGGCAATTTAATATCACCTGCTGTAACTGGAGACTCAAGGTCAACTATCTTTGAAATATCAACTTTGAGGTCATGAGGAAGATCTTTTGGAAGAGCTTCAACTTCGATCTCGTGCATAACCTTAACTAGGATAGCACCTTGATCTTTGACCGCAGGAGAAACTCCTATAAATTCAACAGGGATATTTACCTTAACTTTCTTTCCCTTTTCCATGACATATAGATCGACATGGACTATCTTGCCTGTGACAGGTTCTCTGGAAATATCATGAATAAGAGTATCGTGTTCTCCTGCATCTCCAATCAAAGAGACCACAGTTGATTCACCTCCTTCGCTTAAAACCTTATTAAATTGTATGTAATCTAAAGAGATAGGAGTTGAATCCTCTTTTGGTCCGTAAAATACGGCAGGAATACTGCCTGAAGACCTAAGTCTTGAAAGGCTTTCATTCACATCTCTCTTTTTTGCTGTAATTGTTACCATAAAATCATTATATACAGAAAATAAGGAAAATCAAATAAAAAGGTGTCCCGATCAAAAGATAATAACTGAAAAAACTAGTACTGACCTTTGATCCCTTATTTTAGTACCTTAATTATTTTTTCTTAGCAGGAGTTTTAGGAGCAACTTTTGGCTTCGCCGCCTGAGTAGAAGTTGTAGTTTTCTGTGGTTGATTCTGTATCTGTGATGGTGGCAAAGTATCAATGACCAATTTAGCAGTGATCGAGTTTCCGTTTATTGTACCTTGTACAATAACCTTGTCTCCTACTGCAATATTTGCGATCGTTGCAGTTGTTGTTGATCCAGCTTTTATTATCCTTGCGTTTGAAGTGTCGACAGTAAAATCAACAGAAGTGGTACTTGCTGAAGTATTATTTGACCTCTGAAGAGATTGGATGGTCAAAGTAGTGTTGTTTATATTTGAAACAGTACCAAGCATACTACTTCCATTCTGATTTACAGGTCTGTTCTGAGAATTTGACCCATACATTCCTCCATATTGTGAATTACTATTGATCGGTGCATGTGTACCGAACATCCCGTGCCAGATACTGGCAACCCCCATAAGAACAACAGCTAAGAATTTAGGCATAATATTTTATGATTTTAGTATATAAGC
>CAZKTY010000034.1:5620-9523 GCA_964555825.1 uncultured Candidatus Saccharibacteria bacterium | reverse complement strand
TTATAAATGTGTCGGAAACTGTTTGTTAGTTTTGATCAAAATAGAATTGGAATCAATTATATAATTAATTCAATTAAGAGCATATGAAACAAAAAAAATCGTTCATCATTTTGATCAGTATACTTTGTTTGCTTTTTGCTGCTATTGGTTTTTGGGGTGGTTTAGAATACAAAAATTTTAGCGAAGCAAAAAAACAAGTAGCAGGAGTTCAATCTTCCGATCTTGTACCTAAGGCACCTATTCCAACTTCTTCTGATATCAGAAATTTTTCTGGAGAGATAAAAGAAGTTGATACTTCTTCCGTCTTGGTCTCTTTGCCAAGCGGAAATGAAATAAAGGTATTGTTACAATCGAGTACAAAAATTGTCTCTAGGTCTTTCAGGAGTCCAGACGAATACAATGCTGAATATAAGACTTACGAGAAGGACAAAGCAAGTTCAACTCCTCCTTCTCCTTTCATTGAAAAACCTGCAGATACAACTTTACTTAAGATCGGGGATAAAGTTGATGTTACTTCTTCTGATAACATACTTGGTAAAAATGAAATATCCGCGACTTTTATTGCTTTGGAGAATAAATGATGAAAGGTATTAAATTTAAATTTTTTCTGTTTGTCATACTATTATTTTTTGTCGGTCTAATTCCAAATGTTGAAGCAGCAACTTGTAACTCTCCTTCAAGAAGCGGTTCTGATAAAGGCGAGGAGTGTACTGTATCTTTTACTAGACCTTATACAAACTCATCTTTAACATATTGTAGTACTAGTAAAACCTCATATAGTGTATGTACTCAAGGAGGAAGAGGAGGTCAGAATTGTCAGGATAAATCAGGTGATATTACAGATGTTAAATATTATTCAGGGAATGTAGCTTATTTGAGCCCGTCTGTTGATTATTGTGGCTCATGTGATTCAGGTGGAAAATGTGGAAGTTGCCCACTTGCTTGTGGTAGTCCTCAATGGTCTTGTTCTGCTAATTCTTGTACACCAAGTACTTGTGGTCAGACGATAGATAATGGTTGTGGAACAAATATTACTTGTGGTGCGTGCCCTCCAACCGTTTCTTGTTCCCCGAATAAAACTTCAGCTCAGGTTGGTGATCAAGTAACTTGGACAGCTACTGGCTCTGGAGGTAGTGGAAGTTATTATTATCTATGGTCAGATGTTTCTAATGTTGTAAGCAATCAGGGTTGGTGGGTAAATCAAGAATCAAGGACTTATACAACGCCAGGTATCAAAAGTATGTCAGTACAAGTTGTTGATGGAAACAATCTCTCTTCTGCTTGGACAACTTGCAGTGCAAATACAGCAGTTTCTCCAATTCCCCCTGTAGTAACCACTCTCGGTGGCTTTCTATCTTGCAATGCCAATTCATATACTTTTAATTGGGGGGCAGTATCAGGAGCTAGCTATTATGGAGCACATATATTGGATGACACGGTCAGACCTGTGGGAGCAGCAGATTGTGCATATGGTACTGATATTTGTGTTGGTGATGCAACTATTGGAACCTCTTATACTCTGCCTTCTACTTCACAGAGTTCTTCTTGTGGAATACTTGCTGTTGGAGCAGCTCTTACACCTGGGCAAACTCTTTCGTCTTGTAATGGAGTATTTAGACTGACTCTACAAACAGATGGAAATGCGGTGGTTTACAATTCTTCAAATGCAGCCTTATGGTCATCAAACACTTCTGGTAAAGCTTCAGCTAAAATAATTATGCAAGGAGATGGAAATCTAGTTATTTATAATGCATCTAATGGTTTTATATGGGGTTCAGTCAACGGAAATGGTGGAAAGACAGGAACACCTTCAGGCTTGAATATGCAAGGAGATGGAAATCTAGTGGTTTATTCAACGAGCGGAGGAGTTTTGTGGGCCTCAAATACTGGAGGAAGAACAGGTACAACTCTTCAAATAGGTCATACGTATGAAGCTAGATCATATGCATACAATGGTTCATGGAGTAATGGATCAAATACCATCAAATTTACCGTTCCAAATGCTAGTCAGTGTATACCTGTATCAATTCCGACTGGCCTGAATGCAGTTGTTGGAAATTCTTCCTGTGGAGCTCCTACAAACTTATCTTGGGATGCAACTTCTAATGCAGTAGGTTATTACATCTACCGTTCTTCTGATGGAACCAACTACTCTCAGATAGCTAGCACAACTCTTACTTCCTATTCAGATTCGAGTGTGTCAATAAATCCAGGTACTTATTATTACAAGATCGCTGCATACAACGCTGCTGGGGCATCAGGTCAAACATCCTCAAAATCAATTGATAATTCTTCTGGTTGTTCTTGTCCTAACGGAGCTGTTAATTATCCAAGTTGTACGACTTGCGCAGCAGGACAGTCTTTTGTTGGAGGATCATGTGCGTTTCAATCTGTCTCACCTGTAGGAATTTCTTCTTTCTCTGTTATTCCTAACACTATAAGTAAGGGAAGTAATTGTAATCTTTCTTGGGTAATTACTCCGACTGATCCAGACGCAAATTCCATTTGTTCTTTATATAGGGGAAATACTTTAATAAACACATTTTCACCAGGTGTAAGCGGAATATACAAAGATCCAACAGGTATTTCAAACGAAACGATATATAAATTATCTTGCGGAGAAATGGTAGGTGGCTCTCCTAGTAATATTACTAATATAAAAGTTAGTCATGCAACTTGCTATATAAATCCTAATTATAACGAGACAAAATAAGCAAAAAGACGTTTTATAAGAAAAACTCTTGATTATTCCTTATCTATCAGTATAATGTCTTTATTATGGTAGTAAGAATGCGAAGCACCCGGTCACATACCGGAAACAGAAGAAGTCACCACGCTCTAAAAGCGCCTGCTTTGAATGTGTGTCCAAAATGCAAGAGTGCTAAACTAAAACACCGAGCTTGCGGTACTTGTGGATTCTACAAAGAAATTTCAGCAATAAAAGTTGTCACAAAATCTGAGAAAAAGGCTAAAAAAACAACCAAAAAATAAACCAAACGTTTTATTAATTCATGTTCTTTATTTATAAAAGCTAAAAGCTTTAAGCTAACAGCTAAAATGGCAAACAGGCACCTTTCAAGATCAATCGTACTCCAAACTCTATTTGAGTGGGATTTCAACGGCAACGATAATTCTACTATTCCAGAGATCATGACCAGAGATATTGAGGAGTTTGCTTCTGGAGCTGGAGATGATGAATTTATGAGAGCTCTGGCTGTTGGAGTGGCAAGCAAGAAAAGGGAATTAGATAAGATAATCGAAAAAGCTGCCCCAGATTGGCCATTGGAAAAGATCGCAAATGTTGATAGAAATGTTTTGCGTATCGGACTTTATGAGCTTCTTTTTTCTGATAGATCACAGGTTCCTGCTAAAGTTGCGATCAATGAAGCAATCGAATTAGCAAAGACATATGGAGGAGGGACTTCAGGTAAATTCATAAACGGAGTTTTAGGTGCTGTTTATAAAGAACTCGGGGAACCAGGAAAGGATGAAGAATCAAGGAGAAAAAAACAAAATGGCGTAGAAGTTCCTTATGAAGAGATGCCTATTGAAAAACTTGTGGGAGCTGTCGTTTATGCAAGAGATGGTGGATCATTGTATTTGGGTCTGGTACATGATGTTTTTGGAAAATGGACCCTTTCAAAAGGACATATAACAGATGGTGAAAGTGACGAAGATGCTGTTAAGAGAAAGGTTTTAGAAGAAATGGGTGCAAAGGTCATTAATGTATTTGATAAGTTAGGAGAGAATGAATATATTGCAACTCACCCTTCTGAAGGGAAGGTCAGAAAACAAGTAATTTACTATATGGCTGAGGCAGAATACCGAGAATTAAGACTTGGAAATTCAGGCGGGCTAGATGATGCAAAATGGTTCGGTCTGTCTCAAATACTTGACCTAAAT
>CAZKTY010000034.1:0-5610 GCA_964555825.1 uncultured Candidatus Saccharibacteria bacterium | reverse complement strand
CTTAATATCTTGGCCAGCAAGAAATAGCTAATTTCAGACAATGGATCTAAATACTCTAGAAAAAAAACTAGGTTTTAATTTTAAAAATCAAAGCCTTATTAAAACTGCCTTTACTCACCGTTCTTACTTAAATGAGAACAAAGGAAAGGTCTTTGAACACAATGAAAGGCTTGAGTTCCTAGGTGATGCTGTTTTGGAACTTTCTGTTACAAGATTCCTTTTTGATAAATTTCCACAAAAACCAGAAGGTGAATTGACAGCTCTCCGTTCTGCACTTGTAAACTCTGTCATGCTTGCATCAATATCAAGTGAACTAGGCTTTGAAAGTCATCTTTTGCTTTCTAGAGGTGAAGCAAAGGATACAGGAAGAGCAAGACAATATATCCTTGCGAATACATTTGAATCTGTTGTGGGTGCAATATATCTAGATCAAGGATATGAGACTGCTGACAAATTTATTGAAAAAGTTGTATTTCCAAAATTGAATGATGTTGAAAAGAACAAACTTTTCGTAGATGCAAAAAGTTCTTTCCAAGAAAAAGCTCAAGAGAAAACTGGTTTAACGCCATCCTACAAAACTTTGAAAGAAATTGGTCCAGATCATGATAAAGAATTTATTGTGGGACTTTATATCGGAAAAGAACTCATTGGAGAAGGAAAAGGAAAGAGTAAACAAGAAGCTGAGACTGATGCTGCTAAAAAAGGTCTGGAGAAAAAAGGCTGGTAAAAATATATTAAAAAATGGCTAAAGACCTTGTGATCTTTAGCTAGTAACTATTGGTTTTATGTATATCAGGATATTTGTAGGTTGATCTCCTTGATGAGGAATTATCGAGAAATCGTTTCCTTTAAGGAACCTACTTGTTGCCATGATATCGTTAATGACATTTGGGACACTCTCTCCGTCTACGGGGTTTATTGGAAGTGTAAGACTTTGGGGTTTTTCGCTATCTTCCATACCAGATATGGCTTTGAGAATAGTCTCAGTCTGTTTTAAAAGTAAAGTGCCAGTCTTTGTTTTCATATCTGAATTCAGAATATTACTAATCATTTTAAAGTCAAACCAATATTTTTTTGGTATTATATACACAATATGAATTTAAAATCCTTAGAATTAAACGGCTTCAAATCTTTTGGTAAGAAAACTGTTCTTGAATTCACTACTCCTATTACTTCAATAGTTGGACCGAATGGTAGTGGAAAATCCAATGTTGCTGAATCGTTCAGATTTGTATTAGGGGAGCAATCGATCAAAAGTATGCGTGGTAAGAAAGGAGAAGATCTTATCTTTAATGGTTCAAATGATGCTCCAAGATCCAATCGTGCTTCTGTTAAACTTTGTTTTGATAATAAAAAAAGGCTTTTTAATGTTGATTTTGATGATGTTCTTATCGAAAGAGTTGTATATCGAGATGGTGTAAATGAGTATCTTATAAATGGCAGTAAAGTAAGACTGAAGGATATCATTGAACTTTTATCTAGCGCTCATATTGGCTCAAGTGGACATCACATTATCTCTCAAGGTGAAGCCGATAGAATTTTGCATACTAGTCCGAAAGAAAGAAAAGAGATGATCGAGGATGCTCTTGGAATAAAGATCTATCAATACAAGAAAGAAGAAAGTCAGAAAAAACTTGAAAAAACAGATGAGAATGTAAAACAAGTTGAATCACTAAGAAGGGAGATCGCCCCTCATTTGAAGTTCTTGAAGCGCCAAGTTGAAAAAATAGAAAAATCAAAACAGATCAGAGAAGAACTTATTTTGAAGTCGAAAGAATATTTTGCTTTAGAAGAGGCTCATATTAATTTTGAAAAACAGAATCTGTATCAAGAAAGACAGGCTCCCGAACAAGAACTGAGGGATCTTCAAGAGAAATTAAAACAAGCACGCAGAGTTATTGAGGAAAGTCAGAAAGGAACCGATGAATCATCAAAAATATTGGAACTCGAAGAAAAATTAGGATCTTCTAGAAGACATAAAGATGAGATCGTAAGAGAGTTAGGGAGGATCGAGGGAGAGATCTCATACATTGTAAAGACCATCTCGACCGAAAAACAGAATATGGAAAATTCTGGAAAGCCTGTACCTGTTTCGGAGATCGAGATCCTGGCAGAGGATATTAGAGAAGAGATCCAAAAGGCGGAATCTATTGGAACGATAGAAATATTTAAGGATACCTTAAATAAAGTTGGAGACATTCTCTCTGCTTTCATAAACAAAAGTAAGACTTCCAATTCTCCAACTCTTGAGAGACTCCAGATCGAACTTGAGAATTTGAGAGCTAAAGAAAGATCTCTTCAGGAAAATTTTACTGGAGCAAGATCTGATGAGGAAACTTTAGTATCTGAATATGAGGAAAAGAGAAGTGAAATGGAAAAGAATAAGGATGATACCAAAGAGGCTGAGAAAGAGGTTTTCAAGGTAGTCGCGAGACAAAACGAACTTCATAGTATCTTGGATAGATTAACTACTAGAGAGGAAACTCTTCGTGCTGATGAAGATCAATTCAAGATGGATCTAGGTGATATTGGGCGTATCTCAAGTATTGAGGCTGTAAAATATGAGACAAAGAGAATTTCTGCACCGATCGATCGAAAGGAACAGCATGATAAAAGAAGTTATATGGAAAGGCTTAAGATCCGTCTTGAAGAAGCAGGAGTGTCTGGAGCAGATGATACTTTGAAGGAATACAGAGAGACCGAGGAGAGGGATGTGTTCCTTGCAAAAGAGCTCGAAGATCTAAAAAAATCTAGTGAGGACCTAATGAATTTGATAAAAGAATTGGATCAAAAATTGGCTGAAGAATTCAAAGTTGGAATTGACAAGATCAATGAGGAATTCCAAAAATATTTCTCTCTTATGTTTGGAGGAGGAAAAGCTTTTCTCAAGATCATAAAGCAAGAGAAAAGACAGAGGGGAGAAGATGAGGATATGGATCTTGATGAAGGTAAGGAGATCAAATACGAAGAAGGAATTGATATTGAGATATCTCTTCCTCATAAAAAAATAAAAGGATTAATGATGCTTTCTGGAGGAGAAAGAGCTCTTACTTCGATCGCTCTTTTGTTTGCAATGAGTCAGGTAAATCCACCTCCATTTGTCATCTTAGATGAAACGGACGCTGCTCTTGATGAATCTAACAGTCGAAAATATGGAGATATGGTTGAATCACTTTCAAAGAGTTCTGAACTTATTGTGATCACTCACAATAGAGAGACCATGTCCCGTGCAGGAGTGCTTTATGGTGTAACTATGGGCAGTGATGCTGTTTCTAAACTTCTTTCTATTTCTTTCACTGATGCTGTTGAGGTAGCCAAATAATTTTTTTGTTTGATATTATTTAGCTAAATTGATAACCTATTACTAGGCACATGTTCTATCGTGCTTGTAGATCGGCAACTGCCATTAGAAAAGAGGTGAACTCACACATGATTGCTGTAAACAAAAACACCGCAACACAAGAAGTCCATCGATAAGCGAATGCGCCAGGGAACCCTGAGATCCTATCGTGGAAATTATCTACGATCTACAAAACTAGGGTAACAAGGGGCCTGATCTTCCAGATCAGGCCCCTTTAAAACTATAAGTATTTTTGATCATATTTGACCAAAGGCTATTGTTTTGGTAGTATTTCCGAACATGTTAAAGATCAGATTACAAAGAGTAGGAAGAAAGCACGAGCCAGCATTCAGGCTTGTTCTTACTGACTCAAAGAATAGTACAAAAAGTTGTAGATCGGCAACTGCCATTAGAAAAGAGGTGAACTCACACATGATTGCTGTAAACAAAAACACCGCAACACAAGAAGTCCATCGATAAGCGAATGCGCCAGGGAACCCTGAGATCCTATCGTGGAAATTATCTACGATCTACAAAACTAGGGTAACAAGGGGCCTGATCTTCCAGATCAGGCCCCTTTAAAACTATAAGTATTTTTGATCATATTTGACCAAAGGCTATTGTTTTGGTAGTATTTCCGAACATGTTAAAGATCAGATTACAAAGAGTAGGAAGAAAGCACGAGCCAGCATTCAGGCTTGTTCTTACTGACTCAAAGAATAGTACAAAAAGTGGTAAGTTTATTGAGGTTTTAGGTAACCACGATTTTCGTACTGAAAAGAATACAAAGCTTAATAAAGACAGGATCCTTCATTGGATAAAAGTTGGAGCACAGCCATCAGATACTGCACACAACCTTTTGATTGAACACAAGATAATCACTGGCAAGAAAGTAAACGTTCTTCCAAAGAAGACAGCTCCAAAAAAAGCTGAGCCTGTACAAGCAGAAGTTCCAGCAGCTCCAAAAGCAGAAGCTGTTGTTTCAGAAGAAAAAGTAGATGTTCCTGCTGATCCTGCAGTAGAAGCTCCTGCTGAAGTAGCCGAGGTTATCTCAAACTAAATTTAAATTAAAAAAGAAGCCAATAAAAAAACCTCCTGAACGGGAGGTTTTTTTATTGGCTTTACTAATTGATTATTTTTTTCTACAATTAGGGTGCAGTAGAAAACGGGAAGATCCCGGTCGAAACAACTGCAAGTATTTCTTTAAAAGATAAGTAAGATCATTTATGAACGAAAGAGATGTTGAATTTCTAGAATTTGTTATCAAGGCATTAGTTGAAAAACCAGACGCTGTAAAGATAGGAAGGACCGTCGACGAGATGGGTGTTCTTCTAACACTTACAGTTGATCCTGTGGATATGGGTAAGGTTATTGGTCGCGCAGGAAATACTGCAAAAGCTATAAGGACTCTTCTTAAGGTTGTTGGAATGAAGAACAACGCTAGAGTCAACCTAAAGATCAATGAACCAGAAGGAGGAATGAGAGATACACAAGGACCAGCTCTATCAGCTACAGGACCTTCAAAGATGAAGAGTGTAGATGAAGCGATGGATGAACTAAAGATCTGAGCTTAAGATAAGATCAATTTTTTAAAAGACCACTAGGATTACCTAGTGGTCTTTTAGTATTGACAGATATTATTTTAAGAGTTAAGTTCTTATTTGAAATTATGGCTAAAAAATCGCATAGTAAAGTCGGTGGCAACGTTGTTGTCGAAAAAAAAGAAGGCAAAAAAAGTCCTTGCGGACAATACAAACCAGGAGCGAAGATAAGCAAGAAAAAAGGAGGAGGCTATGTTTAGTCATTCAACGGTTCGTTCAATCGAAGTCACAAAACCCCTACTTTTAAAGTAGGGTATTTTTTTGTTTGCTTTTATTTTGTTTTTCTTTAAGCTAATAGTTATCTTATGAATTTCCACGTAATTACATTGTTTCCAGATCTAGTTGGTTCATATCTTTCCGAATCTATTTTGGCGCGGGCAATAAAAGAGAAAAAAATCTCTGTCAGATTTTATAATCCAAGGGATCTTGTTAAACCAAACAGATCTCAAAAGGGGAAAGAAAAGCCATATTTGAGAGTAGATGATAAACCATACGGAGGGGGACCAGGGATGGTCATTGAGGCACTTCCTGTGATCAAAGCGATCGAACAAGCTCTTAAGAAAAGTAAAAAAGGGAAAACAAAGATAGTTTTCTTTTCTCCTGATGGTAAGGATTTTGATACTGGATATGCTAAGACTGCTTCAAAAAAATATTCTGACATTATAATGA
>CAZKTY010000033.1:0-9798 GCA_964555825.1 uncultured Candidatus Saccharibacteria bacterium | reverse complement strand
CGCTTTGCTCCCGAAAATAAAGTTGTCCACAATAAAAAACGTCGAAATTTGTTATTGTATTAATAGTTAATAAATTAATTATCACAGTATGTTAAAAAATAATCTTTTCGCTAGTATTCTTATTTTGATCCTTTTGGCAGGGAATATATATCTCTCTGTTCAATATTTTTCTGTCAGCAAGCAATTGCAGCAGACAAAGAGTCAAGGTATCAGTAATAATTCTGTTCGTACTCAAGCAGCTTTGGTTCTTAAGGAGTATCTAAATATTGTTTTGGATACACAAGGAACCACTTCAGCTGATGATCGTATCAAACTTGAAAGCGATCTAAGGCAAATGCAAGACACTGCTATTACAACACAGTGGGAGTCATTTATAGCAAGCAAAGATACCAAAACTTCACAGGAGAATGCTGTAAAGCTTATCGGTCTTTTGGAAGATAGGATCACTCAATAGATCAGTTTATAAAAAAACAAACAAAAAAGACGACCCACAGTGTGGGTCGTCTTTTTGACATTAAGCTTACGCTCTCTGTACGTTTGTTGCGTTCATTCCTTTTGGTGACTGTTCAGTCTCAAAAGTGACAGCATCTCCTTCACGAAGATCATTGAACTGTACTCCTACAAGAGAGTTGCTGTGAAAGAATAGATCTTTCGGCATACTGTCTGTTGAAATAAAGCCAAAACCTTTGTCAGTGAGTTTTTTGATTACTCCTTTCATCTTTTTTGCTTTAATTACTTTCTAAAATACAAATATATTTATGTTTGAGAAACTCGACTTTTTCGCGACTCATACCTATTTTGTACTACAATGATAGCATAATTTGACTTCAAAGTCAAACGCAAGAATGTATGTTTTCCACACTATTTGTGAGTATAAAAAATTCGCTATGGGCCATAAGGCTTGAGCGATAACTACATTTATTCAAGGGTCATGATCGAAAGTTCCATTAAGGTGTCTCTTATGAGAGTGCATTCGATCTGAATTTTTTCAAAAGTGCTTTCGGCGATCAGATCAAAACTTTTGGTATAGATATTCAATCCAGACAATTCATAGTCAAGTTTTGTATAGTAGGTCTCTACCAATTGTTTTACGACTGATAGTGAAATACTGCCTTCTCCAAGTTCAAATTGATTTGCCTCCTGGAATCTTTTGTAATTTTTTCCTGGCAATGGTTTTATTTTGAATCCAAATTCCGAAGCTAGATACTGACTAATCGTGAAATCAGCTAGATCAAGGGACATAGGACACTCCTTTCAAAGGGGAAATTTATCATGACAATACAACATACTTTAAAAAAGTAAAGTATCTGAATATTTTTTCATTTATACAGATCTTCTGATATTATTTCAAAATGATACATAAATTTTGTTATTTTGATGGGAAGATAATTCCTATAGATAAAGCTCGTATAGGTCTTGATGATCTAGGGATCTTGAGAGGGTATGGAGCTTTTGATTTTTCTCGCACATACAATGGAAAACTTTTTCATATAAAAGATCAATTTGCTAGATTCAAAAATTCAACAAAAAGCATCGGTCTTTCTGTTCCTGTTTCTCAGAGTTCCTTTGAAGAGATCTTATACAAACTTCTAAAGAAGAACAAACTGAAAGATGCAAGTTTTAGAGCTGTTGTTACTGGAGGACCTTCATCTTCTGACATGATCTCTGGAAATAAGCCTATTTTTTATATCTTAGTTGAACCTGCTTATTCTCTTCCTTCATCCTTTTACAAAAATGGAGTGAAACTGATACTCCATGAGTATATGAGGTATGTTCCACAGGCAAAGACCACTAATTATATTGAGGCTGCTCGCTTGCAGAAAGAAAAGAAAAGACAAAAAGCATTTGAGATCTTGTACACATCAGACAATAAGATTTTCGAGTGTTCTTCAAGTAATTTCTTTCTAATAAAAAATAATTCTCTTATTACAGCTAAAGATAATGTACTTCCTGGTATTACCCGTAGGATAGTCCTTTCACTTGCAAAATCGCATTTCGATATTGAAGAGAGGGAAGTAAGTGTTGAAGAACTTAAAACTGCCGATGAAGCGTTTGTTACAGGAGCAAATAAAAAGGTTTTACCTGTGGTGAGGATCGGGGATATTGTAATAGGGAATGGGGATGTTGGAGAGAAGACAAGGTCTTTAGGACGTCTATTCAGTGAATACACAGAAAAGTGGTAATTTTTAGGCAATATAGTAGATAAAAAAATTCGCTCAAAGTTCAGTGCTTTGAGCGTTTTTTCTTTTTCGTTTTTTTGCTGTCGTCTTTTTTATAACTTGGCCATAAGACCTCGACTATGTCGTCGATCGTCATCCCTGCCTTGAGCTTGGCAGCTTTTTCCTTGATGGAATGTCTTATGCGTCTTTTCAAGATCTCTTGTCTTGAGATAAAACGCTTGAACGGTCTTTCTGGAACAATTGACTGACCGTTGACCTCTTCGAGCGGTGTACCAGTCATACTAGAGACGATGTCGCACAGGAGCAGGTTAGTCTGCTCTCTGTCTCTTCCAAATAATCTTGGATTCTTTATAAAAGATCACCTCCTTAAGATAAAAAGAACATATTCAAATGAAAACATGAATAAAATATTTAAGCAAATGGAGTATTGACAAAAATAGAAAAAAGCGTTAATATATAAAAATAAAAGGTTGAAGTAAAATATGAAAAATAAAGCAAAAAACAGTATGATCAAGATCAAAAAACTTTACAAAACAAGCCTATTTGTCGCATTTGCTATTCTTACTCTTGGATTTTCCAGTTCAAGTGCTTTAGCGATGGCTCCTACTTTGTCCGTATATTCCAATAGTAATAACCTTACTCAGATAAGTGTTAATGGAGATTCCAATTCATCAGTTATTCTTTATTACTATCCAAATGGAGGGAATTCTGTGGTATCAAGCGCTCTTGGTTCAACTAATCAGAATGGTTATTTCAATACAACGGTAAATACAAATACCTACAATATTTCCTCAAATTCTTCTGTTTATGTTGTTGTAGACGGTGCTCAGTCTAATACAATAAACTGGCCGTACAATTCATTTAACAATATTTCTGGAAATCTATATCTTAATCAAAGTTCTATTTATATTGATTCAGGACACACGGTTGTTGATTATATAAATGGAGGTTCAGGCTATTACGTTTCATCAGATTCAAATTCTGGTGTTGCAACTGCGTATATCACTGGTAATGCAGTGAATGTTAGTGGTTATTCTTCGGGTACAGCAGATATAACGATCTGTTCAAATTATTCAAATTCAGGGTGTGTCATTCTTCATGTCACAGTAAATGGAGATGGACATAATTATTACCAAAATTCTCCTGTTTCTTTAAGTCAGAGTAGTGTTTCTGTAGGAATAGGGCAGAGCGCAAATGTTGGCATTTCTGGTGGAACTGGAACATATTATGTTTCTTCAAATTTGAATCAGTATCTTGCGACAGTCTCTATAAGCGGGAATACTTTGACCGTTTATGGCAGACAAGTTGGTTCTGAATCAGTGACTGTATGTTCAACTGTTCAAAACGGAGCAAGTAATAATATTAGCAACAGTTATATATATAACAGCTGTTCAAACATAAACATTAGCATTGGACAGAATTTTGTTTCTCAAAATTCAGGATCGTATACCTCAGGAGTCTTTCTAAGTCAGATACCATATACAGGGTTTGGTTCAAGTACAGGACTTATCTTCTTTATTATCGGCCTATGCATTTGGAGCACAGCAGTTGCTTACTTTATCTTCAAAAAAAATGAGATGAATTCTCCAGTTCAGACCGCGAATTCTTCAAACAGAATTTCTAGGAAAGACTTTATAGAAAGATTCAAAAGGGAAAATCTGGAAAGAAGAGGCTAAATATATAAAAACAAAAAAACACCTCTCGGAGGTGTTTTTTTGTGGGTGATCTTTAATTACCATCCTATATTGTTCAGCATATCCTGAAATATCCTATTTTGTTCCTCAAACAATTCTTCTTGTTTTTGGAATATCTGCTCTAGATCTGATCTTTCTATTTGGATATTTTGAATATCCTGCGTTGTCAATGGAGAAGATGTCGCATAAGTGTGGAATTGATTTCCGTCATAATTGGATATTACCTCGCTTTTATATCCAGAAGGCATCGTGATCACGACTGTTGAACTAGTTGCTGTGTTGTATGTCTTTATGTCTGGAGATGATGTGTTTGTCGTCTGAGCATGTACAGATGTTGCAGACAGGATAAAACCCAACATAAAGAATATGTTTAAAATATAATATCTAGATCTGTTCATAATGAATGAAAATTATCTTTAGACTTATAATTTCCCGTGCATTAAAACACTGGCGTTTCTATTATACAAAATGAAAATAAATTTTGGTGCAAGAATGCACCATTTTCTTGCTATTCTATGTATTAAGTGAAATAAGGTAACTTATTAGTAATAAAAAAATATATGGAAGATCCAAAAATAGGGTGTGTAGGTCATGTTTGCTCATTTTTCAAGATCCCTTGGGTAAAATCTTTGGTAGCATTTATTATATTCTTGGCTATATTCATAGCAGGAGTAAGATTTGGAGAGCACAATTCAAAAGGAGGAGACTTCAGATCCTTTGGAAATGATAGTTTCAGAAGCCAACCAATGGGCAGAGGAAACTTCGATCAGAATTATTTTCGTGAGATAAACTCTGTAGATGATAATGCTATTGCACCTCAGGATGGACAGGGAGGTGTCTCTCAAAAACAACAAGTTCAAGGTACAGAACCAAAGAGCATTCCTACAACCTCAAATCAGTAGATCTTATTTTTCACTAGATATTATAAAAAACACAGCCAGAGAGGCTGTGTTTTTTGATATTTGTTGTGAGAAAACGTTAATAACTTTATCCAGTTCACATTCCTAGACACAGGCTCTTTGGTAATATAGACTTTAGATATATTTATGAAAGATCGTATCAAAAGAGCTTCTTTTCCGAATAGACTTTGTCTTCTTTCTTTTTTCGCTATTATTTTTTTTATAGTCAATGTATCAAGTGCGGAGGCTAGTACTTTTTATTGGTACAGTACATCAAGTACTGATTGGAATAGTGCTTCAAATTGGTGGACAGATACTTCTCATTCAATTCCAGCAAACACAGCTCCAACAAATATAACTGATACAGTTCTTCTGGGAACAGTGGCTCCAATTGTCAATCTGGATTCTTGGGTGACTCCGCTCAGTTTAAATTCATATGGACTCATTGGTTCTGCAAAGACCAGTGGGGTTATTTTTACGAGTACAAATTCTGCGAGTTCAACAGTTAACATAACTGGAAATGCGACTTTCAATGGTAATTCAAAAAATACTGGGATAATTCTTGGTAATTCTTCATTTAATAGCACTTCAAGCAATCAAGGAACAGTCGATGGAGATGCGACTTTCAATGATAGTTCATACAACTTAAAGATCGTTGAACACAATGCATTTTATACGAATCCTAATTACCAACAATCTCTAAATAATGGACTTATCTACGGAGATGCAACTTTGGCTTTTGCTTCATCAAGTATAGCTACTTTTAACAATACTAGTTGGGGAACAGTGGTTGGAAATATAAAGGGAAGCGACAATTTAGTCGTGAACAATTTTGTATTCAATGGAGCAAGCAGTACAAATTATGGGATATTGACAGGCACATCGACTTTCAATAATGCTGTGAACTTTGGGACTACGACAAATGCTGTATTTAACAATAATGGTCTCAACGAAGCTGTTGTAACAGGTGATGCAATATTCAATGACACGAGTCAGAACTATCACTTGAAAAAAAATATGTTCGATACTATTTATCTTGTCGGAAGTGTAGGAGGAACGGCGACATTTAACGGATCGAGTAAAAATTTTCATGCTGCTGTTGGTAGTGCTATATTCAATGGCAATTCAACGAACTCTGGCTCGGTTGTAAGGGATGCAACATTCAATGATCATAGTATAGGATATTTAATGTCTGCACTTTTGGGAAATACATTGTTCAATGGTGATAATTCTTATAGTTGCGGAAGTTATTTCAACAGTTCAAGTACAAAAACTAGGAGATATACTTCAAATGCGACAACAACTTTTGATTTTCATGGCTCAACTTCTGGAGGAAGTTCCTTTCAAGGTCCTTGGACGATACTTGCTGATGGAGTAAACGTTCATTTAGGTAATCCAAATTTTTACGATCTCTCCACGACAACTAGTCTTACTTATACAACTTTTAAGACTGCAAATGGTGGAGTATTTGATCTATCTGTTGATTCACCTCTTCCAACAGCTAAGAGTTTCACTTGTACTACTGATCCAACTCCAGTTCCTTTTTATGATCCATCATATTCAAGTCCTCCTTCAACAACGGACCCAGTAGTAATTTCTAATATTTATTCAACTACGACTCCTAATTCTGCCACGATCAATTGGACCACTAATTCCAATTTTGTATCCGCTGTGACAATTCCTGTTTTCAACATCGCTAAATTTGATTCAGGTCCAGCGGGGAACCATTCTATGACATTGTCTAATTTATCAGCTTGTTCAACATATCTATACACAGTTTCGTCATTCTTATTGAATGGTAATAATGTCAGCTCTAGTCATTCATTTACTACGACAGGTTGCACCGGTAATTCTTCAGTCATTGAAGCTACAACGACTTTAGATGTTTCAACAGAGACTGGAGCAAATATTACTTTTGTTGCGAACAATGGACAAACTTTGACCATGAGGGTTCCAATGAACTATACGTCAACCTCAAGTCTTGCAACCTTTGAATTGACCAGAATTGATACAGGGACTCTGCTTAGTGCTGTTTCTACTCCTCTTGGTCAAAATAGTGCTGGTCTGAATACCTATCAGCTAAGAGCTTTGACAGATTCCTCGACTGTTCTTAGTACTTTTAGTAGACCTATAACTATTACAATGAGTTATCCTCCTGATGGTATTGATGATATTGATCCTTTAACTCTTAACATTCAAAGATATGATGACGATACAGGGTGGACCTCTTTGCCAAATTGTTCTGTGGATACAAATGCTCATACTGTTACTTGTACCACTGATCATTTTTCAGCTATCTCACTATTTGGATTGCATCTTTCTTTGCCCACGAATCAACGCTCCGTAGGTCATTCAGGAAGTATTTTACCTGCTTTTGCTGCAACTTCGACAGGCATTTCATCCTCTCTAAATGGAGAAGTAAAAACTCCTGCAGATGTTGCTGCACTGAAAGCAGAATTGAACACAAAGATCGTTTCAGTAATAAAACAACTTATTGATCTTCTTACTCAAAGACTCAATTCTTTACTGGGGATCTGATCTGTTTATTTTTATTCATATCTTTCTATTGGAGATAAGTTTCAGACCTTTTAGAAGGGTGTACTTGACATTTTCACATTTATTATGTTAAATAAAGGAGAAATATGAAAATTGCTCCGTTCCTTAGAAAATATCTGCCTCTTTGGTTTAAAAAGAGGTTGGATAATTCAAACTCTCGAATTGCCAAATTTGTTACCTCTAAACTTGGTCCTTTGTCTATCAAAAAAGTTGAAGAGTTGGTCTTAGATCCAACTACTCCGACTATTTGCATGTGTCCAAGGTGCGCCGAGGCGATCAAGGTCAATGACAAAGGTCAAGTTGGAGTGATCCTTTATTACGAGGATAGAACTTCAGACAAGCCTGACGTTAAGATAGAAAAGAAATACACTCTATCTAGAGTCTATAGGGATCATTCCTATCAGGTTGGTTGCAGCAATATAAGTTGCTGTGGAAGAGATATCAGAGGAGGTGATCTGTTTGGGGTTCTAGATACGGAGGGAAATTTAGTTATAGTTGCCCCTCCGCTAGCTCCTACCATTTCTGAGAATCAACCCGCTACGTAAGTAGTGGGCTTTTTTTATTTAAATAATTTAGATTGACTAAAATAGTTTTGCTTAAGATATAAGAAATTTTTATGATCTTACAGATTATTCTGATTCTATGAGCTTGTAGTCTTCTTTAAAGAGATAGACAGACATTTTATAGACACTGTAGGTCATAAAAGGAGCAGCAAATACATCTATAGAATAGTGAACATGGGCCAAGAGTACTGACACACCGAACAGGCAAGACATAGCAAAGAAAATATTTCTCCAAAAAGGATCTTTCACAAAAATAAGTCCCATCAAGAATGGTAATCCAGTATGAGCTGAGAAAAAATAACCTGACTCTAGATTGAGTGCTAGATAGATCTGGTCAAAAAAACCTTTGCTAGGAACTATTTGATCTGGGTATATTCCTAAATGTGTTGCAGCTACAAAGAAACTGCGGAGAGTAACAAAAATAGCAAAGGTCTTTATTGTGAAAATGATATAGCGAGGTTTGCTTAGGACGAGTAATATACCTAATGCCAAAGAGATCAATGCACCTTCTACTATGATCGGATTCATGTTTATTGTTGGCATGTTGTCCAAGAAAATATCTCCTACGAATTGAGTTGAATGTGCCGTTGAATAATTGCTTGAATAGTACTGGAAGAACATGCTCAGGATCAAAAGGAAAAGGGCTGTATAAAGTGAGCGTCTTTTATCACTGGTAAAGACCGATTTGTATTGATTGAATAAGTGATAAAAATAATTCTTAGATCTCATATTTTTTTGGATGTTGATCTAAAAGATCTGTTTTGATGAGCAATTAAGATTAGAAAGACATATCAGCATTAATGCTATCGATTGAAGATTGAATAGCCTCTTCTGTCCAAACTACAGCTAACCAGACAGTGATTATTGTGGAAACGATCAAAAGTGTACAAGCAGTGATACCTATTGATCTTGTTTTTTGGTCTTTTGATCTTAAATATTTTAAACCTTGCCACTTTGTTATCATCAAAAAACAGATCACAGGAAGAATGATACTGAAAGCATATAATTTAATTTGGGCGATTGTTGAAGTTGGAAGTGGAGCAAAATCTAATTTATTTCCACAATTGGGACAAAAATACCATTTTGAGGATACTGGTTGGTGACAAATAGGACAAAGAAGATTTGTTTCTGATATATCAGGACTTATTGGACCAGAATTATCTTTTTGTAATTCTAAATTTTTACTGTCAATTGAAGTACTAAACCCTATGTTATCTTTTTCGAGTGGTTTTTGTTCAATATTTTCCATGCAAGTATTATACATTACCAATGACTTTTTATATTCAGTTCATAGTTTGAGATCTGTTATCAAACAGTATAGATGTTGTATATATTTTTATGTAAAAAAATAGCGACCTTAGAATATAAGGTCGCTTTTGGTTAAGCTGCTACTGGAAGTCTCTTGATCATATGCTCGCCATGAAGGCGATTGACTGACATTAAAAGGTTCTCTCCGTCGAAGGTGATCGTCCCAACTGCGTCTGGGAATCTGTGGCCTTCTTTGAAGATCCTTATTGATCTTGAGATCCCAATACTTTCTTCCAGTCCTAACGTATACCCAAACGGCAGGTAGAATTCTTCCATCAGTTTCCTGATATCAGCAAAAACTACCTGTTTATCTTTTGGACCTCCTGTACTTTCGTTACAGAGTCTTAGTTTGTGGTCTATGCCAGCGATTGGAACTTCCTGTATTTCCTCTGGGAGTTTGAATTCTCCTGGGGGAGTAAGGGAATCACTCTCGAGGTCTTTTAGGCGTAAGGCCATATGGACCGCAAGACTGTAGTAATTTTTTTCCATAGTAAAAGAAGCTCTTTCAATGAAACTGTACAATCATATTTGTTCTGTGTCAAATAATATCAATTTTGATTTATAAAATCAGTTGATGGAGTAAGTCAAGTAATAGTAG
>CAZKTY010000032.1:0-9991 GCA_964555825.1 uncultured Candidatus Saccharibacteria bacterium | reverse complement strand
AGCTTTATACCCAAAGTTAAGGTCTTTGAACATTTCCATGATGCTGACTACGTATCTTTGCAAGTTAAAAAAGTTATTTCAAATAACGAGATAGACAATGAGATAAAAGAACTTGGAGAAAAGATCATCTCAGGAATTGAAAGATACAATATCTCAGGAACAAAAAAACAACTCATACATGGAGACCCAAAGTGGGATAATTTTTTGTTTGGGGAAGATGGGGAAGTAAAAGCTATTATTGATCTAGATAATGTAATGATAGGCAATATTCTTACAGATCTCGGGGATGCAATGAGAAGCTGGTGCAAAAAGAATGAAGAGATCTTTGATATTGATAGATTTAATCTGATCCTTTCTTCATATAACAGCGTTGCAGAAGATCTTGTATCCCCAGACGACGCTTTGGATGCAACTTTACTTATAACTTATGAATTAGCGGGCCGGTATTTAGTGGACTCTTTTGAAGAGAAATTCTTTCGTTTTGACGAGTCTTTATTCTCTTCAAGAAAGACTCATAATCTTCATAGAGCAAAGGCGTATGGAAAATTAGCTGAAAGTATTCTAAAAGATAGGAAAAAATTGATCTTGTAACTTTTATCTATTTTTTGAAGTTATAATAGGTGCTAATGGCGCTAAGTAGGCAAACAATCGAAAAACTTACTGATGAGGAGTTGATAGATATCTCTCAGACTGAACCATCTGTATTTTCTGTGATCTTTGATAGATATGAGCAAGCTTTTTTACGTAAAGCAAGATCTATTTTAGGAGATGAACAGGATTCTTTAGATGTTGTACAAGATACTTTTGTAAGGATCTATACTGCTGGAAGAAGATTTAAGATACAAGAAGGGGCTAGTTTTTCTTCTTGGGGATATAAGATACTTATCAGACAATGTTTTACTCTTTATCAAAAACGAAAGAGATATAGGCAAAGAATAGTGCCAATAACTGAGGAAATGGAGGTATTTCTTAAGGACTGCAAGAATGAAGGAGATATGGAAAGAATGTTGATAAAGGATGAATTCATTGTGGCTTTATCCAAATTACCTTTGAAATTTAAAAGAGCGATAGAACATCATTTTATTAAGGAAAGGTCTCAAAAAGAGATCGCAAAGGAAGAGGGTATAACGGAAGGCGCACTTAAAGTAAGGATCTATAGAGCAAAGATAATGCTTAAAAAATTATTAGATCCAAATAAAATATAAAGATATGAGAAATGATCTAAAAGAAGATGTAATGTTCAGAGTCAAGACAGTTAGTATCTTTAACAAGATACTAGATCCTCATCTGGTAAAATCTTTTTTGCTGATAGTTAGTTTTTTTGCGATCGGTTATACAATTTCTCTTAAAGATGTATTTACGAATATGTTCTCATCCATAGGTCCTGAGCAATATTTGAATTATATCTTTACTGCGTTCGTACATACTCGATACATTGTTCAGATCTCACTTCTTGTATTTGGAGGAGTTTTTGTCTCTGCAATTGTGGATATTTTAAAAGCCACAAAAAATATATTTCATCTTAGATTTTCCTGATGAAGATCACACCTTATCTTTATTTTCCCACAAATCCCAGACCTTGCCTGCAACATTCTGGGGAGTTCCTTCCAGTGGAAAATGATGGAGATTAATGAAGGGAAGTGAATTTGCCTCAATGATCCCCCAATGTTTGCCGGTAGGGTCTTTAGTTGGGTCCTCAATGATAAAGTCGAAACCTACAATAGGTACTTCAAGCATATCTCCAGCTCGTTTTAGTTCCTCAATGATCTTTGGGTGGGTCTCTTCGATCATTTCTTTTGAATAACCACCATAAGAAATTCCTATTTTTTCTGATAGATCTATGATCTTGCCTTTTTCCAATATAGAATTTAGATCAAATCCCTGTCTTGCAAGAAAAGCTTCTATCTTTTTATCGACGATTACGTCTTTTACCTTTGGGTTCTTGTTTTTGTTCTTCTCTTCTATAAGTTCTTTTATATCTTTTATTCCGTCTCCTGTGATCCTAGGAGGGTCACCTCTAAGGATACCGACGATCTCTCCTCCAACATAAGTTCCTCTGTAAACACTTCCAAGAAGATGTTCTTCGATCACAACAAAATGACAAAGGTCTTTAGCTACGTTAAAACCGTGTTTCAAGTCTTCTTCTGTGTAAATAAAGGTTGTTGTATGTCTTCCTCGAGAACCAACCTCTGGTTTGCAAATGACAGGTTTTTTTAATTTATTGAATATCTCAAGAGCTTTACTCCACCTTGTAACACTTGTACCTTTGGGAGCTGGGATATCCTTTTGAAGCAGTTTCTTTTTTAGTATTGCTTTGTCATCTATCCATGCATAAGCTACGGAATTCATCTTTGGAGGAATAGGGAGACTTTCAAAATAGAACCATTCATTGTTGATCTTAGCCCTATATTGTTCTATTGGTTTACCCCAGATGACAAATTGTTCCATAGGAATTCCACGTTTTACGGCTTCGATCCAGATAACTTCTGAGCGTTCTGTGTGAGCTAATTTAGGGTCCTTATTCATCTTGAGCATTCCTGTTAATCTGAAAAAATACATATAAGGTGTCGCAATTGTTTTTGCTACTTTAAATATCATCCAATTTTCTATATATGCAGCAGGACGTAAAATAGGCGACAGAAAAACACTCAATGTCTGCATGAAGAAAACCGAATTGTGATTTACAGGATTATTTCCGCAGTAAAGGCATCTATTTCTTTTTGTTTCTTTTTTAGACATTCAAAGTTTTTTTAGGAATTGGTAGATCCTCTATTGTCAGGTATTTTCCAGAAACTATCTCATAGAGTTCATACATCATAGCATCTAGACTTTCACCGACCTTAATTTCTGATAAGGATCTTTCTGCTAGAATATCCGCCTCATTCTCATCTTTTGTATATATTAAAAAATCTGCAAGTGTAGCCTGTTTGTTTGTTTGTCCATCACTGATACCTGAAATTATTGCTTCGCCAGAGAAAGTATCAGTTACTGTATTCTCAAATTTAGCTTTTGATCTTGAAAATACTTTTCCCCAGGCGATCTTCATATCTCCTAGATATTGGATCTGTGAAAAACCTCCACCTAATGTCAGTCCATAATAGAAAGCCAAGATAGAATAGCAAAGAGCCATTGAAGGAAGAAGAGTGTAATTTATCAATCCTTCTTTCAGATCTTTTTCTTCCATTTGAATTTTTGTTTTTCCATCCAATGTCTCAAGATAATTTTCTTTCAAAAAAAGAGCTTTTCTTTTATTCTCTTTTTCATCAATGAACCAGAATAGGAATGAACCAGATCTATTTTTTGTATCATGGGACCCTATTACACTTTCATAATTATCAAGGAAAGAATTTCTTCTTTCCTTGTCAAAAAATATCTCTGACAGCTCGTTTTTCTTTTCAAAACTTTCGATGAGAATATTTTTCACAAGTTCTTCCGATTCGAGATAGAGAAGATCTCCTCTTAGGTCTCCAAATATTTCATTCCACCAGATATCATTCAGAATGGTAAGTTGTTCACAAAATCTCTTTTGTTCCCAGATGTCGTTTCTTTCCAATGACCTATCTATGAATCTTAAAAATCTTTTTTTGCCTATCTTTGGGATCTTCTTATCAAAGATGTGGTCTTTTATCTTTAGAAATTCTTTTTTTGATATTGCAGGAATTCCATAAAGAGGTCTTTGTCTTGATCTAAGGGAGATCAGGTGTATCTTTTGAAGTTCTAGGTCTTTGTCGTGAAAGAATATCGAACGCGGGAATGAAGAATTGGTGGGGGATATAGCTCCTACTGTTAGGACTATCTGTGTCTTAGTCCTATTTATGATATTTTTGCCTGATCTGGCAATGGCAATATTTGAAAAAAAAGGATGACATAGAAGACCATGGTGGTCTGCTGTTGAGACGAATCCTGTCTGGATAAGTGAAGATAACGATTTTTTTGCCTTTTCCTCTCCCAATATATTCTTGACAGTGTTAAAAAAGATCTGGCTAAATTCTTTTTCGTTCCTTATATTTGATCTTTGGGGATAGTTTTTGTTTATATATTCTATCCAGCTTTTTTCTTTATTTTCCTCGTAAAAACCTTTAAATTTTGGCTTTTTGTCAAAAACTATTTTTTTTGCGTCTTCTAATTTCACGTAGTCAATTATATCTGCATGTGTTTAAAAGTGAAATTAAGGGGTTTTCAAATATTGCACCATTTGATAATCTTAGTGCGTATTTGGGAGAAGTTGGGGAGTTGTCATTTATTTGAAGTATTTTAAGTAAAATGATCTCGACAATTCCTAAATTAACAGCACCAGCGTTCCGATCTCGCTGGTGCTGTTAGTTTTATATAGTCCTTGTTATTTATTCTGTTGTCTTTCCTTCAAAATGTTCACTATCTGCTTCTGCTTCAGCTTTTCCTAAGTGAACCACTCCATCACGATGGTGAGGAGGTGTGTATAAAGTATAAAGTTTCATAGATCCTGAACCCGTGTTTATAATATTATGCTTTGCTCCAGCAGGGACTACGATCGCACTTCCATCAGCTATATCATGTGGTATGTCGTTTAGAACTGCTTTACCTGTACCTTTTTCTACTCGCAAAAATTGATCAACATCGTGTATCTCCTCACCGATCTCTTCGCCTGGCAGAAGGGACATTAGTACAAGTTGGCTATTGCTTGTGGTGTAGAGTACTTTTCTAAAGTTATCATTCTCAAGTGACAGTTTCTCAATATTTTCTACGTAACCTTTCATATTTTTTTTAATTAGACTATTAATAAGATCATTAACTAATAAAGATCCTTTATCTTTTATATTCTACTGCAAATATTTCTATTCACAGCATGCTTTTAAGCTTATCGATTATCTTTTCTGTTTCATCAGCACCACTTTGAACTAGATCTGAGGTTATATTTTGTATAAAATAATCTCCAAAACTTTTTATACCGATCGTGGGAGTGTAGGGTTCAATAACGATATCAGAGGAGGTAGTTGAATACTTTGATAAATTGTAACGTAGCACATTCAGACTTCTTAGGGCTAAGCTGCTTAAACTACTTAATCTTCCTTCTTCTAGGAATTTTTCATTTTTTATATAGTTATCAAGATTAACAGAGATGACTATGTCTGCTCCCATCTCTCTGACTATATCGTCTGGAACAGGATCACTGATACCTCCATCAACTAAAAGTCTTTTTCCTGATCTTACTGGCATGAATAAAGTTGGAACAGACATGCTGGCACGTACTGCTGTAGCTAATTTTCCTTTTTCAAAGACAACTGTTTCACCATTGATCAGGTCTGTAGAAACTATTTTTATTGGGATCTTAGTATCAGAGAAGTCAGAATCATTTAGCCACTCGGATAATAATTTTTCGAATTTATCTCCTTTGACCAGTCCTCCTCCTAATGTTGGTTCTAAAAAAGACAAGAACTTTTCTTTTCTTCTTTCGATCGTGTATTCTTCCAATTTTTCAATATCTTTGAAGAGGGAATAATGGGCACCAACCCAAGCTCCTATACTGCTGCCTGCTATATAGTCGATCGGTATATTGTGTTCCAGCAATTTTTTAATGACTCCAAT
Source organism: uncultured Candidatus Saccharibacteria bacterium (assembly GCA_964555825.1). GTDB lineage: Bacteria > Patescibacteriota > Minisyncoccia > Phycocordibacterales > CAIRYW01 > CAIRYW01. Next base: position 4,426 of record CAZKTY010000032.1, on the reverse strand, counting down.
ATGGGCAAATCCTCGTATACCTCCGCTTCCTAATGCTAGACCTATTTTTTTTCTTTGTTTTTGCATGAGTAAATAATCACTGATAATAATAGCAAATTATTTGTCCGATGGATTTTTTGAGTTCACTATTTAGCGGAGACGGAGGGATTCGGACCCTCGAGGGGTTTTGAAGCCCCTACATCTTTAGCAAAGATGCACATTCGACCGCTCTGACACGTCTCCAAATGTTTAAGAACAGTACCACAAAATATTTTTATTTTCTATTTGTTTATCGCTTATTTTCAGGTAACATAATCCCTATGGAGAGATGGGTGAGTGGTTTAAACCAGCGGTTTACTAAACCGCCGACGGGTAATACCGTCCGGGAGTTCGAATCTCCCTCTCTCCGCACGAAAAAATTGTTAGTGTATAATTCTCAACATGAAAAAAACATATAAAATATTTATCTGTATTTTAACTTTGGTAATCATTGTCGCTGTCGTATTTTTTGCTGGTAGGTATCTTTCCGGAAAATATTCTTCGGGTAGATCCATTAACGGATCAGCTCAGTCTTTAAATGATATTGAAATATCAGTTGCTTCTTCTACTTCAGTCTCCAATGCTCCTGTAATTCATAATGGAGATTCTCCTACAAAGATATCTGAGAAATTTGTTTCTGCATTTGCTAGTGAAGACTGGAAGACCATGGATAGTCTAAGTTCAAAGATCCTCTTTAAGACATTAAGTGTTGATGATATGAAGAATGCAACCAAGGTATTTGGTCCTGCAAAGAATTATGTCTCTTATACGGAATCTTTAAATAATGATAAGGCTGAGACCTGTGGTGAATTCGTTTTGAATAATGATCAATATTCCGTAAATATTTCTTTTGTTACTGAGAATGATCTTTGGAAGATAGGAAATTTTAGATCGGTAAAAGGTGCTACTTGCGGGAAAAAAGAAATATAAAAAATAAGGATCGCTCATTTAAATAAATGAAAATTTCAATAATTATTCCTGCTTATAATGAAGAGCAATACATTGAGAAGGCTCTCGATTGTGCCTTAAAACAAGATTACCCAGATTTTGAGGTCATCGTCGTTGACAATAACAGTACTGATAAGACAAATGAATTGGCCAAAGGTTTTGGAGTAACAGTTCTTTTTGAAGAAAAAAAAGGTACAGGACCAGCTAGAGAGAGAGGAAGAAGAGAGGCTAAGGGAGAGATCTTGGCTTTTCTTGACGCAGATTGTTTGCCTGACAAAGACTGGCTTAAAAAAGGGGTAAGATATTTTGAAAATGACAAAGAAATAGTTGCTGTTACTGGTCCTTATGATTACTATGACAGTCCAAATCTGTATAGGAAATTTTCTACTCTTTTTCAAAAAGACATCTATTTCTTTTTTAATGATCTTCTTCAAAAGTTAGGAAAGGGAGCTGTTCTCATATTTGGAAATTGTTTCATCAGGGCATCAAGTGCGGAAAGTACTGGAGGATTTAATACAGGTATAACTTTCTATGGTGATGATACAGATACTGCAAAAAGACTTATAAAAAAAGGTAAAATTATTTTCGATAGAGATCTTCTGATGAAAGGGTCTTCTCGTAGATTAAAGAAAGAAGGTATGTTCAAAGTACCGATCGTCTATATTTATTATTTTTTCAGGGTATCTTTTAGTGACAAAGTTCGTTAATTGACCAAAATTTATTTAATCTCCTGATCTTGCGAGTGAAAAGCATATTACGTGATCCGCTCCATTTCTTTTGAGGGTCTTTCTTGCTTCACTGAAGGTTGAGCCTGTTGTAGATACATCATCTATAAGAATGAAAAAAGATCGTAAGAATTCTTTTGGTATCTTTGATTCGAATGCATTCTTGAGATTGTTAAGTCTTTCTTTTCTTTGGAGATCTGTCTGATGAAGTGTATCTTTTGTTTTTTTTAGGATATTTTTTTGAACCTCTGATCCAAAAGGGAAATTTTTTGAAAGTTCTTTTGCAATATCATCGGCTTGATTAAACCCTTTTTCGTTCAGTCTATTTTTATGAGAGGGTATCGGTATGAAGATGATCTTCTTTTCCTTCCTTTCATCTGAGGGAAATGACCATATATTCTCCTCTATATATGAAGCGAGATGTTCAGCTGAGAATTTTGTTAGGGATGAAAGTATTTTGCGATTTCTTCCATATTTTATTTCCCTTATGGATTCTCTTACTTCTGGATCTTCATATGAAAAGAAACTTAGGACGTCATTTTTTTCTAAAGGAGAAAAGAATACCAGCCAATTTTGTGGTTGGTACTTTTCTATTTGGGTGGCTAGTTCACTTTTCATGAACAAAAAATCCTCGACTATATCCTTTAAAAAAACTAGAATATTAGGGGAAAAGCTTTTAGTGCGTGTTATAATACCCATGACTATATATTAATATTATGAACGACTTTTTCAAGAATTTATTTAATTTCAACAAGACCGATACGAACGTGATAGGTGTTGATATAGGATCTTCATCTATCAAGATAGTTCAGCTTGCAAAGTCAAAAGGTAAAGCTATCCTAAAAACTTATGGAAGTCTTGCTATTGGTCCTTATGCGGGAGTCACGATAGGTCAGGCTGCAAATCTTCCAGGAGAAAAATTGAGTGAGATCATAATGGACCTGATGAAGGAAGCAAATGTAAGTACTACAAATGCAGGTGTTGCTATTCCTCTTCGTTCAAGTCTGATCTCTTTGATAGAGATGCCAAATCTATCAGATAGCGAATTACAAAAGATGGTTCCTTTGGAAGCAAGAAAATATATTCCAGTTCCTGTAAGTGAAGTGACCATGGATTGGTGGGTCATCCCAAAAGAAGAGACAAGGACCTTTTCTTCTCCACAGTCCGCTCCTACACTTAAGTCAGATAAAGCTGAAGTTCTTGTTGTCTCAATACATAATGAGGTTCTTAGTTCATACACTTCCATAATAAAGAATGCAGGGCTTACTACCAGTTTTTTTGAGATCGAAATGTTCGCAACGATCCGATCTCTTATAGAGCACGAACTCTCTCCTGTGATGGTATTTGATATGGGTGCTTCTGCTACAAAACTTTATCTTGTTGAAAGAGGAGTGGTAAAACAATCTCATATAATTAATAAAGGTTCCCAAGATATTACGATAGCTCTCTCTCAAGGTATGCAGGTATCTTTGGAGAAAGCAGAGAAGATAAAGAGAAATATTGGAACTATGTCAAAGGAGGAAGAAAAGAATGTCTATGATATTTCTGAACTTACCTTGGATTATATATTTTCGGAAGCTGGGAGTGTTCTTCTTTCATTTGAGAAAAAAAATCATAAACCTATTTCCAGAGTCTATCTAACAGGGGGAGGGGTCTTAATGAAAGGTTTTATGGATATCGCAAAATCCAAGTTTCAGACAGATGTTGTAATGGGTGATCCTTTTACCAAAATAGAGGTTCCTGCCTTTCTTTCTGAGATACTTAAAGAGAATGGATTGGATTTCGCTGTAGCAGCAGGACTTGCTTTGCGAAAACTTCAAGAATTTTTATAAGATCAGCTTTGAGATCTTTCTTAGATATTGATCAAAAAAATAAAAAAAAAGATATTAACAGATTTTCGTGTTTTGAGCATTCGCATATTTTTTTAATAAGCGGTAAAATATAGTTAAGGTGGAAACAAAGTTTCAAAATACATTTATACCAAAGACAGCTCTTGATACCCCAAGTCGAGCAGCCCCTAGGCCCGCAAGTTTTTTGACCTTTATAGCAATGATAATTTTCCTGTTGAGTGGAGTTCTAGCTGGTGGAGCTTTTCTTTGGCAGCAATATCTTTTAAATAAAGTAACTTCTTTAAATCAAAGTCTCGATAGTAGTAAGGGAGAATTTGAGCCAAGCACAATTGAACAATATTCAAGACTGAATAGTCGCTTCGATAACGCAAGAGCTCTTCTTAAGAATCACATCGCTGTTTCAGCTTTTTTTGACCTCTTAAATAAAGATACTCTAAAATCAATTCAATTCTCAGATCTAAAATATACTCAGGATTCAAGTAGTCAGATCTCAATAAAAATGTCAGGAAAGGCTGACTCTTATAACTCTGTTGCTTATCAAGCAAAAGTTTTTTCAAGTGAACCTGCTTTTAAGAATGCTGTCTTCTCAAACTTAGATCTTGATCAGTCCGGTAATGTGGTCTTTGAATTGGATGCACAGATAGATCCTAGTTTAGTTTCATATCAAAATAATATTGCAGCTTACAAAAATTCTTCTGCCGGAAGTGCTAGTGTTAGCGGAAATGTTGGTCAGACTCTACCGAGTGTTCAGACTCCTGTTTCTAATCAAAATACCACAGGTGGTGGTTTATCCTTCCCAGCAACGGCAACTTCCACAAATGCTTCTACTGTCACATCTTCAAAAGGTCAACAGACCTCTGGAACTTGTGGAGATGGAGTTTGCGA
>CAZKTY010000031.1:0-10277 GCA_964555825.1 uncultured Candidatus Saccharibacteria bacterium | reverse complement strand
ACGAAGATTTACACAGTTTTGATTTTATAGTTGTTTAATTACAAGGTGTCAAATTTACAAGTATTTTATAAAAACATTTTTTATAAAATTATATAATAGGTGAAGACTCATCCTGAAGAACTTCATCCTTTGATAAATCTATAACACGTTCTAATTCATCAAAAGAGGTTACACCGTGTAAAACTTTTAAAACACCTTCTTGTCTCATATCTAGAAAACCTTGTTTTTTTGCAACTGCCTTAATCTCTCTTTCGCTTGGATTTTCTCTAACAATTCTTTCAATTGATGCGTCTGTTAGTATAAGTTCGTGAATTCCTGTTCTGTCAAAATAACCAGTATTATTACACTCTAAACAACCTACGGAGACAAAAATCTCTGTTGGTTTTTGTAAAAAATCCTTACCCTCCTCCATTTCTTTAATTGAATCAAGCACATCGTTAATTAAATCAACTCGTTCTGGTGGTATTGGTATGTTTTTTTTGCATTTTGAACAAAGAACCCTAACAAGACGTTGGGCAATAGCGGCATGAATAGCTGAGGTTAGAGTTTTTGGGTCTGCTCCAAGATCAATTAATCTAGTAAATGTTCCCGCTGCATTGTTTGTGTGAAGTGTAGAAAAAACAAGGTGACCAGTTAAAGCTGCATTAATTGCCGTCACTGCTGTTTCTGCATCTCTAATTTCTCCAACCATTATAATATCTGGGTCCTGTCTCATTGCAGATTTAAGCCCTGCTTCAAAAGTATAACCTTTTGATTCTTCTACTTGGGTTTGAACAATTCCTGGTAGATGGTATTCAACAGGGTCTTCAATGGTAATTATTTTATATTCCGGATTGGAAACCTCCTTTAAAAAAGCATAAAGTGTAGTTGTTTTTCCAGAGCCAGTTGGTCCTGTGGTTAAAATCAATCCGTTTGGTCTTGCTATTTCTTTTCTGATTGCATCCAAGAAACGTTTTGACATACCCAGTTTTTCCATAGATACCATCAAGGTCTCTGGGTTTAAAATACGCATAACAACAGATTCTCCGTATGAACCAGGAATTGTTGATGTTCTAATTTCTATATCCACCTTTTTGATTTTGAGTGTAAACCTTCCATCTTGAGAATTTTCCTTTATATTTAGCTTTAATCCAGAAAGGAGTTTTATACGAGAAAGAATTAGTTCATAAGTTTCTTTGTTAAATTCTGAAACAGTTGTCAAAACACCATCAATTCTATATCTAAGTCTTGCATTAAATTCCTCAGCCTCAATGTGAACATCAGAAGATTTTGTTGAAAGTGCTCCAGCCATCACAATAGAAAGCATTTTTGATACACGGTGAGTTTTTTTCATCTCAAGAGCCTCTTTTATCCACCCAGCAATGTCTTCAAGTGTTTCTGCCCTTTGGACTAAGGATTCAATTTCTTCACTAGATATATCAAGAGAGCCGGCCTCAGTTTCTGAAGCGAATGAAATATCCTTGTATCTCTCCCAGGCTTTCTCTAGGCTGTGTGTAGAGGCTATAAAAACGATTACCGTATAACCTTTTCTTTCTAAGGTGTCTAAAACATCCTTTGTCTTTTCGCTATCTGGGGAATGAACCGCCATAGATATTTTTGATCCAACAATGTCAAAAATTGCTACCTGACTATCCCTAGCCACATCTTCTTCTATTAATTTTAATCCATCAGCATTAATAGACACTGTTGTTAGATCTATATAAGAGACATTATATTTTTCCGCAAGTATTTGCATTGAAGCTTCTTCTTCAGAGAGAAGTATTTGCTTCATTTTTGTTTTTTGTTTATCTTCGTCAAAATGAATGGTCATAATATTATTTTATACTGTTTTTAAATAATGTGCCACAAATAATACTCGGTTGGTGTTTTTTGATTTAAAAATAATTAATATAAACAAAACTCAAATACACAGTATTTATTTGACGAAAAGTGTTGACAGGAATACAATTATTGTATTGTTAAAAAACGTTTAAATAATTTATAATAAATATGACAGAAAGAGCACCAGGACCACAAATACCACCATCAGCGCCTGAATATAGAAAAACTTTAGCGGAAAAAATAGAAGACGCTGGAGAGTTATTAGAAGACACAGCGGATGATATGGAGAATCTCCCAGAAGAGAGGGGTTGGCTAGGATCTGTGGGGCATTTTTTAAAATCAAAAGTACAATGGACTAAAGATATTGTTAATTTTGCTGGTTTGTCTTGGAACGAAAAAAGTGATGTAGAAGATGATGCTGAGTATTACGATGAGTTAATTGACAAGAAAAAAAAGGAAATTAGAGCGGCTGATAGAAAAATAAGGAAAGCTTCAAAGAACACAACCCAAAAAGCTCTAGCTAAAGAAAACTTAGCACGTATTGATAATGCAATAGAAAACGCTAGAAATAGTGGACAAGATGATTTAGTTGAGGCGCTACTGGCTTCAAGAGAGGAGGCTGAAAGAGAGTTAAATGGAACCGTAAATGTATTAGAAGATGAAAAAAATATGTTAACTAGGGATTTGTTAAGGTTCAGTCAAGAAAAAATAAATAGTTTTGATAATTTTATTACAACGGTTGAATCAAAGATTGAGGATATTAAACAGCAGGATAATTATAATGAGAACGTAGAAAATAGAAATCGTTTGAATGAGGGGATAGGCAAGCTATCAAACCTGGTCTCATCAGCGGAGGTGGAATTAATAAATCTTAGAAAGGCTCTTGCTGTTACAAAAGACCGTGAAGATAAAAGAACAATCAAGGAAGCAATAAAAGAACTTAGAGATGTTACAAATGAAAATATAGATAAATTAAATGAATATGAGGCAACCAGAGATCGTCTAACTAATTCAATAAATGAAACAGTGGGTAGAATGGATAGATTTGAAAAATTAAAGGATGATTTTACAAAAAGGAGAAATGGTTATATAGCCAAGAAGGTTGGAAGTGGTTTGAAGTTTGGACAGGGAACATCTTTTCCAAACACACCCCCAAATACACCACCAGAAGGAGCTCCTCATCCAGAATATACTCCAGCACACTCACCAGATGTAGAACCTTCACCCACACCCGAGGTTGGGGGTGGTTCACTACCCCCTCCACCTCCAATTGAGAGGGGTCCATCACTGGAAGGTAAAACAGAACGTGAAATCGGCCTTGAGGCTATTAAGGTTCTCTGGAATGAACTACGTCAAAGTAATGATAAAAAATCTGATTTAGTGGTGCGACATGTTCTTGATAAAATAAAGAGTTATTTTGGCGAGTTGATGTTAAAATCTTTCTTTGACACACCAGAAAAAGAAACATTAGAAGCAGTCAGTCTTGTTGCTGGGGATATATTGAATCATATTGATTCAAGACCAGATAAAGCTATTATAATTGATGATGCCGAGAGAAAGGCAATTGAAAGACTTCTTTCGTTTGAAGCTAAAACAGCTAAAATAAATAAAAAACAGACCCCTTCGCCATTACCACCAAAACCAACACCACCAAATCCACCGGCGCCAAGACCTGCAAAACCAGCGAAACCAGCAAAAACAACACCTTCAACTATACCGCCAATGCCAACACCTCCAATTCCTGGGTCTACACCAGAGCCAGAGCCAACACCAGAGCCAGAGGATAATGAACCAGAAGATCCTGAGTATCAAGAGAGGTTTGACAGAAAAAAAGGTGAAGTGGTGTCATTATTTAATTCTATTACAGAGAAATTAACTACTAATGATAAGGATAAACTCCCTGAAACCTTTGAGGAATTAAAAGACCTCAGAAAAAAAATAAAAGCCTTAATTAAAGATGGTGACTTTAGTTTTGACGATGATCAAATAGATGGTTTTAGGAGTATAATGAGGGTTATTAAAAATATTGAACAAGACAGCGAAGGCAAGGATGCTCCTGTGATTTTATTTCCCAATCAAATGTCAATAATAAATAATATTAAGAGTACAAGGGCGGCGTTAAATAAATAATCTAAAAAAATGAATCACACAAAAAATAATATACAACCAATAGATGCTGAAGAAATAAATTCACTACACGGAGACGCCCTAAAAGAGGCTCTTTCTAAAAAAGTGCAAGATTACAAAAAACAATCGGTTGAAACCATAACCTCATTAGATCTTGTTTGTGATGAGATTAACAGTTTACCGGAAGTAGATAAAGATCAGAGAAAAATAGAAGACAACAAATCTTTCGAGAAAATGACAAAAGACTTTGATTATAGTCTAAATGATGCTGTTTTGGATTTAGCAACACCAGACACTATTTTAGAAGATCTAAAGGAGGATGATGATTCAGTTGGGGACGAGGTGAAATAATTAAAATCGTTAATTATATTTATACAAAAGCTGGTTTTTTAAGGTAAAACCAGCTTTTGGTGTTTTTTGTTAAATAAAGTGTATAATATGGGTATATTTAATTAAATAAAACAAAACATGCTTGAATTTTTTAAAGAAAAACCAGAGACTCAAACAATAAATACTTCAGAGGGTTTACAACAAGAGTCCGTAGACTTATTAGATTATAAAGGATTAAGTTATGAGGAAGTGTTAAACAAAATAACTCTAAATCCAGATGTTTTTTATGGTGAGGTTGAAGGAGTAATGGACACCATAGACGCTGATCCTGTTGATGATACAGATTATTCTTATAGTGAAGGTTCAGACGAAATATTGTTTAAAAATGATGATGTAGAGCTTGTGGGGAGCATTGTGGATCCAAAAGGTGTTGATGACGTAGAGCCAAAAAACATTGGCGTTGTTAGTAAAAACAATGAGATTGTTAAAAGAAATGTCTGGAGAGGTGTTTCTGTTGCTGTGGCTTTTGGATTTCTTGCTGGTCCGGCTTGTGAAAAAAAACGTGAGTTTAAACCAATCTTTGGACCTCAAGCAGAGGACGCGGGGCCACTTCATCGCCTAAAAGAAGCTTTTAGGCTAGAGTCTGAAGATAAAACACATAAATCTAACCAACAAGAAGCGTCAAACACAAAACCAGCTGTTGTTGATGGTGAAAAGAGAACAGAGACCAAGGGATCACCTTCACCAACTACACCAAATTCTTCAACACCTGAAACACAGGTGTCACCTAAAACATATTCAGAACCAACATATAAACAACCTGATTCAGAGCAAACACCCAATACAACACCAGACCAAGAGCCTAAAACAACACCCAATAACACAACAGAGCGTGCTGATTCAATTCCACAAACCACAGAACCTTTAAAAACTAATGAAAAAACAGAGACTAATGCCGGTGATGAGCGGTCCAAAGAGCCTGTTGTTGCCAACCCAGACCACACAAAAGAATCGGTGGAAAATAAAAAAGATGACATTGAAATTGTTGAATCAACACCAATGTCACACGAAGGTCCTGGTAGAAAAATTGCGGAATATATTGATGATATTGTTCCGTCGGGTGACCTGAAAGATGGATATTTAAACCTTTGTGAAAGAACAGCTGTGGCTAAAGCCAAGGGTTTTTTAGTTTATAATCCAGAACACCATTGTTTTTCTTTAGCTGTAACAAAAGATGTTGTAAAACAAGGAATACCAGCTGAGTCTTTTGTTTATTATGAATTTCACCAAGGGAATACACCAAGACCCCCAATAAAAGGAGCTTCTTATGGTGATTTTGCAGAAACAACAATAGATGCTCATGGTAAAAAACACGTTGACTTAAAGTCTTTTGATGACAAAAAGTATATTGAGGCACTAAGAAAGAGTATTAAAGAAGATGATTATATAGATGAAAAAGGTGTTTTTGACAAAAAAAGTTATGAGCATGATGTCATCGCGCAAATAGATCTTGGTAAAAGTAGTAAAGAGGCATTTATGAAATTTATTAAGACTAAAGACAATAAAGCTAAAGAAGATTTATATAATCAACATGTAGTTCCTTATATGGGAAGGTTGGGGACAACAAAATCTAAATAAGACAATCAATGCTTAAGACAATATCCTACTCTCTTGAGGAGACTAAAAAGTTTGCGAAGGTCGTCTTGGATCAACTTTTACAAACCAGACAAGAAGAATTAAAACATGAGAATTTAAAAGCTTTAATTTTAGTTTTAAAAGGAGATCTTGGGTCTGGAAAGACTGCTTTTACAAAGTGTATAGGTGAAATATTGGGGATTGAGGATGAAATTACAAGTCCAACATTTACCATTGAAAAGAGGTATAATATAACAAACGATCAGGAAAATTGTTGTGGTATAAAAACCTTGGTACATATAGACGCTTTTAGGTTAGAGTCAGGTAGTGAAATATCGTCTATTGATTTTACTGAGACCTTAAAAAATTCAAAAAATCTAATTTGTTTTGAATGGCCAGAAATGGTTTCAGATACTAACGTTCTACCACCAAATTCTCCTGTCGTTGAGTTTGAGTTTGTTGATGAAAACACAAGAAAGATGTCTTTTAGTCCGTCACCTAATGAAATATTGATTTCTGACTTAGATTCAAGTTTGGTTTAAAAAGATGAAAAAAACAGAAAAAAAAGAAAATCTAGAAAAAACAAGTAGAACAGGCGGTCAAAATAAAACACTTGTTCTACTTGATTCTCACGCGATAATTCATCGTGGTTATCATGCGTTGCCTGATTTTGCCACATCAAAGGGCGTTCCAACTGGCGCACTTTATGGTCTTTCGTCAATGCTAATTGGAATAATCGAAAAGTTCCATCCAGATTATATTGTTGCTTGCTATGATTTACCTCAACCAACTTATAGACATGAGGCTTATAAAGATTACAAGGCTGGAAGAAAAAAGAGCGATGATGAATTGGTGGATCAGCTTAAATCATCTCGTAAAATATTTGAGAATTTCAATATTCCCATGTATGACAAACCTGGTTTTGAAGCTGACGACATACTTGGAACCATTGTCGAACAAACAAAAAAACTTTCAACTCTAAAAACAATTATCGCATCGGGAGACATGGACACACTTCAGCTTGTTCGTGATAAGGAGGTTCAGGTTTTTACATTAAAGAAGGGGATAAAAGATACTGTTACATATGACGAAGATGCTGTATATGAGAGATTTGGCTTTTCACCGGAGTATTTGCCAGATTATAAGGGTTTGCGAGGTGATACATCGGACAATATTATTGGCATAGTTGGTATTGGAGAGAAAACCGCAACAACTCTAATCTCTCATTTCAAGACGATAGAAAGGATGTACGAAGTTTTGAAAAGTAAAAAAGGTATTGAGGAAATGAAAAAACTTGGAATTACAGACAGGGTTATAGAGCTTTTGAAAAACGGAGAAGACGAGGCTATATTTAGTAAAATGCTTGCAACCATTAGGCGAGACGCACCAATTAAATTTGAACTACCAGATTCAACATGGAAGGAGTCTTTTGACATGGGGCGCGCTCAGCAAATTTTTGACGAATTTGAATTCAGGACGCTTGGAGCACGGTTGAAAAATATAATGTCACAACAAGGTGTTGATGTTTCGGGGACACAAGGCGGTGGTTTGTTTGGTGATTTAGAGAACTCTTCAATTCAAGGTGGTGTTGTAAACAAAGAAGAGAATGAAGAGGGTATAACAGAAGATCAAAAAAAGAGACTTTGTATTGCTCTGTGGGTATTAAATTCCAGCCTTACAAATCCATCTTACGAGGATGTTTTAAAATATACAAAATCAAAAAAATACGAGGCGATTGAAAAATACTTGTTAAGTGAAATTAGAAAACAAGAGTTGGAATACGTTCTAAAAGATATTGAATGGCCACTAATTCCTGTTGTTTCAAAAATGGAAGGAGATGGAATATTGCTTGATAAAAAATATCTAAAGAAGCTGTCAGAAGATTATCATAAAGAATTAAGTCGTCTAGAAGAAGAAATTTGGAAAATGGCAGGAAGAGAGTTTAATGTTGATTCACCAAAACAGCTTGGCGTTGTTATTTTTGATGAGATGAATTTGGGTGAGGGTCAAGGCGCTAAAAGATTAAAAAAGACGGCGGGCGGAGCTCGTTCGACAAAAGAATCTGAACTAGAAAAGTTAAAAGGAGTCCATCCTATAATTGATAAAATCCTTGAATATAGAGAGTTGGCAAAATTACTTTCTACTTATATTGATCCATTGCCACTTTTAACGGACGCCAAAGACAGGCTCCATGCAAAGTTTTTACAAGCTGGCACAACCACAGGAAGAATGTCATCGCAAAATCCTAATTTACAAAACATTCCCACTAAAACTGATTTAGGTCGACGTGTTAGAGGTGGTTTTATAGCTGAAAAAGGCAAGGTTCTGCTTGCTTTTGATTATTCTCAGATAGAACTCAGAATTGCCGCTATTCTTTCTGGTGATAAAAACCTTGTCGATATTTTTAAACGAGGGGAAGATGTCCACTCTGGCGTTGCATCAAGGGTTTTTGGTGTAAAAGAAAATGAGGTTACAAAAGAAATGCGAAGGCAGGCTAAGGTGATTAATTTTGGAATACTCTATGGAATGGGGGTAAATGCGCTTAAGGTTAATTTGGGAAGTACAAAAGACGAGGCTCAAACTTTCTATAATGAATACTTCAAAACTTTTGAAGGTTTGGCTGGCTTTTTGGAAGACACTAAAAGATTTGCAGAGCAAAATGGTTATACAGAGACTTTATTTGGCCGCAGGAGATACTTTGAAGGTATTAGGTCTAAATTACCCTTCATTAGGGCTGCTGCCGAGCGTATGGCCATTAACGCCCCAATTCAAGGCACATCCGCAGATATAATTAAGATAAGCATGCGTAAGATTTATGATTATATAAACGATCCTAAAAACAAGGAAGTATATGGCAAAATAAAAATGCTTCTACAGGTTCATGACGAACTAGTTTTTGAAGTTGAAGATAATAAAGAATTTATAAAGAAAATCGCAAAAAAAATTCAAGGTATGATGGAGGATGTTTTGAGCGATGAAAAATCTAAAGGAGTTCCTCTTGTCACAACAGCAAACATTGGTGCAAATTGGGGAGAAATGGAAACTCTAAAATAAAGGTAGTAAAACACAACTTCAATATGCTTTATTTAATCTATGGAACAAATTCAAACAAAGTCAGGACTAAACAAAAAGAGCTTATTAGTATTATGCAGAGTAAACGGCCTGATGTTTTATTGCATAAGGTAACGGCGGAAAACTGGAATGACACTATTTTAGACGAGTTGCTATCTAGTCAGGGGTTGTTTTTAATAAAGTATATTGTTGTTTTGGACAAAATTTTGGACGATAAGGAAATCAGCGCGGCCGTCATGGGTGTTTTGAATGAGATGAAAGAAAGCAATCATGCCTGGATTGTTGTTGAAGAAAAAATAACAGCTACCAATTTAAAAAAGTTTGAAAAGTTTACTCAAAAAATATTCAATTATGATAAAATAGAGGGTGAGTTAGATAAAAAACAAAGAATAAATGCTTTTGATTTTGCTGAACAGTTTGCTGGAAAAAACAAGGTTGGCGCGTGGAAGGAATTTTTAAAATTAAAAGACGCGGAGCTAGTGGGGGAGGAAATACACGGTGTCTTATGGTGGCAGATGAAGTCTGTTTATTTGGCAAAGTTTTCAAAAACAGCAGAGGAAGCTGGGTTGGCTCCGTATTCGTTTCAAAAAGCACTGAGGTTATCTAAGGGATGGGAGTTAAAAGAATTAAATCAAATACTGGATAAGTTGGTTGGGATTTATCATGAGGCGCACAAAGGAAGTGGAGATATGATGGTTGAGCTGGAGAAATTAACATTCAGTTTATAGTGTTGACATAATTATGTGTAAATTGTAATGTATGGAAGGTTGTACACCGTCTTATCTACAGTAAAATTTAAAGAAAGGAACACTCTATGTCGACAATGACAGACAGATTGAAAAAACAATACCCCGAAGACACAACGGTTCCTGGGAATCTACCAGACTGGGCGCCAGAAGAACATCCCGCACCCTGGAGGGTTGGTGGGCTCGACAGAACTGTTGGACGTCGTTATTTGATTTATGATGCACACGACGTTCTTGTGATGAAGATTTTTTTCTTGGATTATGTGAAAGAAGAAGTCCAAGAGTTTATTGCCAAAATAAACAACATCAACGGAACACAAACAGAAAAACTCCTATTGTCCGATTATTTTTGCGATATCGGATACCAATCAGTGGTGAATTAGGAAACTCCACAATTTATGCCACCAAGTCTGCAAAGACCTCTGGTGGTTGGGTTTTTATAAAAAATATTGTTTTCGGTGTATCTTTTACCAGATCAAGTTCTGATATACTTGTCCGCTCGGTAGGAATCGAACCTACGACCCTCTGCTTAAAAGGCAGGTGCTC
>CAZKTY010000030.1:0-10974 GCA_964555825.1 uncultured Candidatus Saccharibacteria bacterium | reverse complement strand
TATTAACCTTACTTGAAATAAAAGGATTGATAAAAGAATCTTTTGGAAAAATATACCTGTCAGATTGAATTATTTAAAAAATTGACGACCTATTAAGTCGTCACTTTATTTTTATTTGTTCCGAAGAACATTGTTGCATGCGTTGGAATTTCCATTTTTTGACAGCTGCCAGAACATCCATGATCCAGCATCTGCCTCTCGACAAGAGTATTATCACTGATCGAGATCACACTACCCTGAAAACCTTCTTCTTTAAAAAGGTCCATAAGCCCTTTAGTATCCCACTCATCAAGGCTTTGAAGTCTTCCATCGAGATAGATGATCTTCAGAGTGTCCTTATGCTCTAAAAAGAGCTCTTTTGCAGTCTCTATAGTTGCTGCAAAGACAACTTTCCTCCCACAATATCTTTCAATAAGGCGAACCACTTGCGATACGATCGCAACCTTATCCTCTATGATTAATATTTCCATACCTGTCAAGGAGATTACTCCTTGGAAGATCAAATTGCAATATTTTTGCTACCGATTTATTTTCTTAAAAAGATCAGCTGATTTGCAAAAAAAAATCAAAACATGTAATACTGTATTTCAATATGCGTTTAGTAATAGTGGAATCACCTGCAAAAGCAAAGACTATTGGTAAATACCTCGGAAAAGATTTTGAAGTTAAAGCTTCAGTCGGACATGTAAGAGACCTACCTAAGTCAAATAAAAAAGCCATCGACATCGAGGGTGGTTTTATTCCGCACTACGAGATCTCAAAAGGTAAAGAACAAGTAATAGAAGAAATAAAGAAACTTGCAAAAAAAGCAGATGGAATACTGTTAGCAACTGACCCCGACCGAGAAGGAGAAGCTATTGCATGGCACCTAAAAGAATTGATCGTAGATAAAAAGAATAAGAAGCCAATAAAAAGGATCTCCTATACAGAGATCACTAAGGAAGCTATCCAAGAAGCATTAGCTCATCCAAGAGAGATAGACGAAGACCTCAGAAAAGCGCAAGAGGCAAGAAGGGTTCTCGATAGACTTGTCGGATATGATCTCTCAGGAATTATCTGGAAAAAGGTCAGATATGGTCTTTCTGCAGGACGAGTTCAATCTCCAGCTTTAAGAATAATAATGGAAAGAGAAAGAGAGATCCGTGCATTCAAACCTGAAGAATATTTCGTTGTGTCAGGTGAGTTTCAAACAGAAAGATCAGAAACATTGATCCTTGAGTGTGAGGAAAAACCAAAAGATAGAAAAGTATCAGAGAAAATAGTAGAACTTGCAGAAAAGGAAAAATGGCATGTAAAAAAAGTAGAGAAAACAGAAGTAAAACGTTCCTCTCGTCCTCCATTCATTACATCTACTCTTCAGCAAACAGCATCGACCAGATTAGGTCTTTCCCCTTCTAATACCATGCGTATAGCACAAAAGCTTTATGAAGGTGGATTCATAACTTATATGAGAACAGATAGTCCAAATCTAAGTACCTATGCCATTGGTTCGATAGCTGAAAAGATAAAAAAAACATACGGAGATAAATATCTGGATTCGAAGAATTTTTCCTCAAAATCAAAGAGTGCGCAAGAAGCCCACGAAGCTATCAGACCTTCTGACATCTTTAAAGAAAATGCAGGAGCTAATGATGACGAGAAAAAACTCTATAGACTGATCTGGCAAAGAACCATTGCAAGTCAAATGTCTCCTGCACTGACAGAAAGAACAAAGATAATCGCAAATATATTAAGTGATTCAATTCCAAATTTTTCTATTACTGGCTCGATCATTATTTTCGATGGATGGCTTAAGGCTGATCCTGAAGGAGCAGGCGAAGACAGAATTCTTCCTAATGTAAAAGAGAAAGATCCGCTTAAGCTGATCAAACTTAATATGGATGAAAAATGGACAGAACCGCCTGGAAGATATTCTGAAGCAGGACTCATTAAAGAACTTGAAAAAAGAGGGATCGGAAGACCTTCAACCTATGCTTCGATCATAAGAACTCTTGAGACCAGAGAATACGTCACAAAAGAGAATAAAGCTCTTAAGCCAACAGATACAGGAGATGTCGTATCAACCTTCTTAGAAGCTAATTTTGAGCACTATATAAGTGATGGCTTCACAGCTGAGATGGAGGAAAAACTTGATGAGATAGCAGAAGGAAAAGCTGAATATGCAAAGACTTTGGAAGAATACTACACTCCGCTTCACAAAGAGGTTATTGAAAAAGAAAAATTGGACAAAGCAACGACCTTTGGAGAGGCAGATCCAAAATACAAATGTCCAAAATGCGGCAGTCCAATGCTTGTAAAACTTTCACGAGCTGGAAAATTCCTAAGCTGTTCAAGATATCCAGATTGTGATGGAGCACTTTCAATTGATGGTCTAGAGATCAAAAAAGATACACCTATCGGCATTGATCCAACCACAAACTTGCCTATTTTTACAAAAGTTGGACGTTTTGGTCCATATGTACAACTTGGAGAAATGCCACCCAAAAAAGAAAAAACTCCAAAAGTAAAAGCACCTAAAGTTAAAAAAACAAAAGAAGAAAAAGAAGCCGAAAAGATCGCTAAAGCAAATGAACCAAAACCTATCAAACCTCGAATGGCTTCAATTCCAAAAGAATATAATCCTGCGGAAATAACTCTTGCAGATGCTTTGAAATTCCTTTCAATTCCAAAAGTATTGGGAAAGCACCCAGAAACTGGATTAGATGTGGTCGCAAATAATGGACGTTTTGGTCCATATGTATCTCATAATGGAAATTACAGATCAATAAAAAAACCATTGAATGTTTTTGACATTACATTTGATGAGGCAATGGCTTTGTTAGCTCAGGAAAAGAAACCTAGAGGCTTTCAAAAGAAAAACAAAGATATAAAATAAAAGCCCCATCACACGGGGCTTTTATTTAAACTGAAAAGTTTTCTAAATTATAACTTTCATCCTCTTCTTGCTTTGGAATATCTTCCACAGAGATCTTTGTCTCTTCAGTTGATGCTTCCTGACCTGAATCGACAACCCCTACAGCCTTATCTTTAAAATTTTTCTGCATGAGATCCAAAAGACTTTTTAGATCTTCTCCAGAAAAGAAATCTATATGTATCTTTCCTCCTTTTTCTTTTTGCTCTATCTGAACACGAGTTCCAAGACTTTCTGTAAGTTTTTCCTCCATCTCAATTATCTCTGGATCGATCAAAAGTTCCTTCTTCCTTACCTTGTCAAAAGCAACACGACGAGCAAGACCTTCTGATTCTCTCACTGTCATCTTTTTCATCATGATCTCTTTGAACAGATTCATCTGCTGTTCTGGATGATCAGAAAGCATCAAGATCGGCCTTGTATGACCTTCTGCGATCCTTCCTTCTGAAAGTGCTTGTAATACTTCTGGAGGTAAAAGAAGAAGTCTGATAGTGTTTGAGACATATTCCCTACTTTTTCCAACTTTTTCTGCGATCTCAATATGCTTAAGAGCAAATTCATCAACAAGTTGCTTGAATGCCTTTGCTCTCTCAACAGGATTTAGATCTTCTCTTTGAAGGTTCTCAATTATAGCTAATTCTAATTTTGCTTTATCAGTATCATCACCCTCTCTGATCAAAGCTGGAACTTCTTTAAGTCCTGCTAGTTTTGAAGCCCTTAAACGACGTTCTCCTGAGATAAGTTCATATTCGGTAAAAAGCCCTCCATCAGGTCTTTCAACCTCTCTTCTTGTAACAACAATAGGCTGAAGCATTCCATATTGACGGAGTGAAAGAGCGAGATCATTCAATCTTGCTTCATCAAATTCCTTTCTCGGTTGGAATGGATTTGGTTTGACTTTATCTACTTCTATCCAGAAGATCGAGTTATTGTAAAAATTCATAAAAGGATTTTATCAGAAATTTGCAAAAAATGAAATTGAAATTTATAGATTTATATAGTAATCTTCGTCTGTAAGTATTTGCCCGGGTGGCGGAATTGGTAGACGCACACGACTCAAAATCGTGCGACGCAAGTCATGGGAGTTCGATTCTCCCCCTGGGCACAAAGAGTGTTTAAGTAAAAAGAAGTCAATGAAACCTAAAATAATTGTTGTATGTGGACCAACAGCCACTGGAAAAAGTGACTACGCAGTAAACCTTGCCAAAGATATTGGTGGAGAAATTGTTTCAGCCGACTCTCGTCAGGTATATAGAGGATTAGATATCGGTTCTGGAAAGATCACAAAAAGAGAAATGGGAGGAATTCCTCACTATCTCCTTGATGTTGTCTCTCCAAAAAAAGTATTTACGGTCTCAGATTTTCAAGTCCAAGCATATAAAGCGATCGAAAAGATCTTAGACAGAAAAAAGATCCCTATCATATGCGGTGGAACAGGATTTTATATTGATTCAATAATTAACGGGAATATCCTGCCTGATGTTTCTCCAGATGAAAAATTAAGGAAAGAACTGAGAACAAAAAGCTCAGAAGAACTTCAAAAAATACTGAAAAAACTTGATCCAGAAAGAGCCAAAAATATCGATCCCAATAACAAAGTACGCTTAATAAGAGCAATTGAGATCGCAAAAACTCTTGGTAAAGTTCCCAAATTAAGATCAGAGCCAAAATATGATACAAAAATAATCTATTTAGATTTTCCTGATGAGGTCCTTAAAAAAAGGATCCACGATCGTTTGATAAAGAGGATCAAACAAGGAATGGTCGCAGAGGTGAAAAAGTTACATGAAAATGGAGTATCTTGGAAAAGGCTTTTTGAATTAGGATTAGAATATAGATATGTTTCTCTTTTTCTTCAGAAAAAGATCACAAAAGAAGAAATGATCAATACTTTAGAAAATGAGATATGGCACTTTGTAAAAAAACAAAGAACTTGGTTTAAACGGTATAAATAAAAAGCGACAATAGCTTTGTTGTCTTACTCAATATCCAATAACGTACGAACAAAGTTCAAGCGCTTTAATCCCTCGATCATGAAGAAACTCAAGATAGAACTACCAATTATAAGTGGAAAGAATATTAGTGGTATAGCTGCAATAAAGATACCAAATCCAGCTATCAAGGAAGCAAAAGACAAAGAAAATATGATCGCACCAACAAGTATCTTGCTTGGTCTTACACTCCAGCCGAATGGCCAAGCACGAATGGAAAGAATTGTTGCTTTGCCTAAATATATGAGAGTGCAATAGATGATCGTCCTCGTAACGTCAAATGAATAATTCATATAAATAGAAATGAAATAGATAAACATAATAAATACGATCGGGATCAATGCTATCAGTGAAGATGCAACGATCAATCTAGGTATGTTCCAATGAGCCGGACGAAGAAGAGGTTTAGTATGATCAGTTGCAATAGATATAGTTACAAAATCATTTGATAACAGAACTAGAACAGCTATGAGAGGAGAAAGGATGTATGAATGTGTCAAAAGAAATATTACTGTAGCGATCGAAAGGGTCTCTATCGACTTTATAACTTTATTTAGGGCCCAAGTGCGTATCCTCATATATACACGACGCCCTGCAGTGACAACTCTACGGATACCTTCAAGTCCAGGACTTGTCAAAATAAAACTTGCAGCTTGTTTTGCAACTTCTGTTGCTCCATAAACAGCAACCCCTACTTCAGCCTGATGTAAGGCAGGAGCATCATTCACACCATCTCCCGTCATTCCAACAACATGACCTGCTTTCTGTAATGCTTTAATTATCATTAACTTGTCTCCAGGATAGACCTCTGCAAATACAGCTCCATGAATAGCGATCTCTGGATCTTTTTTAAGGTCAGAAGGTGTAAAAACATCACCCCTTAAACTAAGCTGCTTCGCAACAGCTTGTGCAGTAATACGACCATCTCCAGTTATCATTACAACCCTAACTCCTAAAGCATTAAGTTCCTGGATCAGACCAGGCGCATCAGGACGAATAGGATCATTTAGACCAATAAGTCCTTCGCATTTTTTATCAATATCACCTGTGACCACAGCAAGAACACGCAACCCTTTATCACTCATAAGAACAACATCTCTAAGAGCTTTTTCGGAACAAAGTACATTATGAGAAGTAAGTAAAAGATCAGCTAACCCCATTTCAATATTTGTTTTTTCAACCCCAACAATGATCTCTGCCTTTGTCCCTTTAGTAGATGGATCAAAAGGAGAAAAACTTATCTGTTTTGGTAGATCAACATTCTGTTCAGCTGCTTTTTGAAGAACAGCTTGATCGATAGGATCTTCGCCTGCTTTATCACTACAAGCTGAAGCGAGCATTAATAGCCTTTTTTCATCAGTATTTCCATAGCATATTATCTTAGAAACACTCAAAGTGTTTTGGGTCAACGTTCCTGTCTTATCAATACACAGAACATCCATGATCGCACTTTCCTGTACCGCTGCTAATCTTCTGACCAAGACCCTTTTACCTTCATTTTCATTGTTAGTACCCTCATCATTTAGTTGTAATGCTCCATATGTCTGAGCCACTGCAAACATCGTTGGAAAAGCGACAGGAACTGACATAAGCAAAAGCACTATAGCAAAATTCATGATCTGCAAGGTCGGAGCATGCACAGCAATACCAAAAATGATCACAGCGATCGCAACAAAAACATTCAACACAAAAAAATATTTAATAATGGAAAAAACAACTTTCTCCATATGTGTTGGAGGATGAGATATCTCAAGAAGTTCAGTTGTTTTTCCATATTGAGTCTGACTGCCAATAGCAGAGACAATAGCAGTTGCTCCTCCACGTCTTACAACTCCGCCAGAATATATTGAGTCTTGAATGGAGACTTCTCGTGGTACAGATTCTCCTGTCAAAGTTGAAAGATCAATATTGAGATCACCTTCAATTATCTTTGCATCTGCTGGAATAATATCTCCAGCTCTAAGACGTATGACATCTCCTGGCAAAAGTTCTCTTGAAGCTATAGTTCTCCATATATCACTTCTTTTTACCCTAGCTATAACTTGAACTGAATGACGCAGAGTAGCTAAAGCAGTCTCAGTAGATCTGCGTTGATAGATATTAATGAAAGCATTTACCAAAAGAAGACAAGCAATGACAGCCGCCTCAAAAACATTTCCGGATAAATAAGTAATGATTATCATCAATTCCATCAGCCATGCCAAAGGACCCCAAAAATTTTTTAGATACAATAAAAAAATATTCTCACGAAATTCTGGAATTTCATTAAAGCCATATTGGCTTCTAAGCTTTTCAATTTCTATATCTTCTAAGCCTTCAGATGAGTTTTTCAGATCAAATTTGTTATCTGCTGTATCCATAACTTATGCTTATTTTATCATATCCATTCAGCTTTTTTGCAAAAAAATAAAAAACTAGAATTTTAAAAATTTCAAAAAATTAAATAGATATTTCATATAACAACACAGATTCAAAAAGTTGGAGGACTTTCTCGTGCTAGAACCTTTCACTTCATAGCCCTGTAAAGCTTTTCTGAAGAGTTTTATAGAATCAAACCTAAAGATTTCGTGCAAATTGAAAATGACACTTTTACGATGTTATTTCAAACAAATAAAGAAGGTCCTTTTCGATTCCTCAGTAGCTTCCTTACCTGAAAAAGTGACAAGATAAACTTTCTTAAAAATCTTTTCTAATGAATTCTTGATCTTCTTCAATGGAAAAGTTTTTTCTTGTATATTTTCAGTATGGATTTTCTCTTTGTTATCTAATTTTTCTACAATTTTTATGCTCCAGTTATAGAAATCTTCTTGTTTTGTGATATTCATTAGCACTTTATTTCTTCCAATCAATCTTTCAATTTCACCTAATTGAGAGAGGTCATTTAGTGTTTTTTTTGTATTTATATCAAAAATAAAAACCCCCCCGTCATTTAGATGGTTATATGATCGAGAAAAAATATTCTCCCATTTTTTGTAATCAAGAAGATGGTTTATTGAATCAAAAAGACAAACAATTGCATCAAATCTTTTTGTTAATGAAAAATTTGATATATCTTGCTTTTCTAGCAACACACTAGGTAATTTATTCCTGGCTTCCTTAAGCATTTCCTCTGATAGATCAATGCCAAATACCTCATATCCACGATCAAAAAATTGTTTTAAAAATGATCCAGTACCACAAGCAAGTTCTAAGATTGATTTTGCTTTCGTATTATATTTTTTTATCCACAACTCTATTACTAAAGAATCATCTTTTCTGTCTCCCATTATTGAATCGTAGAATTTTGCAAATAAATCATAATTATTCATGTAGGATATTTTACTACTTTTATTATAAAAATTTCCCGCTTAGTTTTTGACTATACTGGAATTCATTAGGACCACTTAATGATTCCATACTCTTGGAGAAGTGGTATAACTCTCTCTTTGAAGAAAGCAACAGCCATACAGGCGTAGTCATCTTTGGCCTGCTTAAAGTCTCCATGGAGAAAAAAAGCATTCGCTCTGCATCCAGTTCCACAAAGACTGCGAAGCTCGCAATTCCGACATTGTTCCACCTCCCCGATCTTGATTGTTTTCACCTTCTTTGCTGCCGATGAATACCAGATGTCCCAGATTGGAGTCCTTTTAATGTTACCAATTGGCAGATCAGTGCAGTATGCACAAGAAACCACATTGCCATCAGGTTTGACACATAACTCCGTTCTTCTTCCTTCATAGTCGCAGACGTAATCTTGATCAGAGAGCTCTAAGATCCCTTGATTGAACAGTTCCTCACGAAACAAATATTCGATCTGTATAGGAAACGGCATCCCGAGATTGAGATGTTGCTTTAGCAAACCAAAACACCGTTCAGCGATCTTCATCCATTCGACATTAAACTCATTGCTGTGGATCTTGAACTGTGGTGTCATTTTGGGAAAGCCGAGTCTCCAACTAGACACTTTGAGTAGGCCAACAAGGTCATACATCTCTTCGAGATGTCCGAGATTTTCTGTATTTACAACTGTGTTGACTACAACCGAGATATCGTTGCTGGTAAGCAGAGCTATACCCTCCACAACCCGTTCAAGAGCTTTGCGAGCTGATTCTCCCGTGAAGCCACGGAAAGATAGAGTACTGCTTGGCAATGAATCTAGACTAATGAAGAACGAGAATCTGCTTCTGAGAGCTTTGATGGTTTTCACCAAGTCCTCGTTTACAAGAAGTCCATTGGTAAAGAGGGCTGATATTCTCATATCCCTCTCCTCAATTGAAGGGAGCAACTCATTGAAGTAAGGCATCATCAGAGGTTCTCCTCCACTTATACTCACTCTGCTGACCTGCATCTTCTGAAGATCATCCAAGAGGTTTAAAACTTCTAGGAACTTAAGTCTCTCCTTTGACTCGACATACCTTGCTTGGTAGCAATGTACACAACGCATATTGCATTCACCACTTGCCTCCAAATGAACCGATTCAAGACGAGCGTCAGGAACTTCTGTTCTCTGAATAAAACGCTGAACCTGCTCATCACTGTATGAAATTGCTGAAACTGTTTTCAGCTGTTTGATCATCTGAGTTACCGCTTGCTTTGACGAATCTTCATACAGGTCCAACAGTTGTTGGAAAGTAAGAGTTCCATCTAGAAGCCCGACAAGTTCCACTTGGTCTGAAGTCAATTCATAAACTGCTCCATACCTAAGGTTGAACAAAACGCTCGCAGAAGACGAGCATTTTAATGTAAAATCGCTCGACAGAGCTACATATTGATCTTTCATCTTAAGTTTATTCCTTTCAAAGTACAATTTGTTTAGAGAGAGGATGTCTTGCGGACACCCCCTCTCTAGTTAACGATAGCAGCAGAACTAATCTTTGTCGCCGCTTGCGTTCAGGGCTTGAGTAAGACGGAACTGCTTCCCACGAAGTTTGAGTTGGGAGTTTTTGAGCTCCTTCTTACCCTTTTTCAAATTTGAGCTTTTCATAGCCCTCCTTTGTTATAGTTCAGACAACTTCCCGAATGACTCGGAAATACAAATTGTCATCCCAAAGAAAAACGATACCACAAATAATCAAATTATCAATAAAATTACCGACATTCATTGGATCAATTGATGAAAATAATCATACTTTTATTGTATTAGCTAATGTCTGAAGAAACAAAGTATCCCTTTCTTTAATAAAAGATCCTTGATAATCATCAGGTTTACTACTTGAAACGATGCGAATAGCTTCACCTAAAGGTATCCATATCGGAAACTCGAATCCTTCATTTTGTTCTGAATCCGTAAAAATAGGTATTCCCTTTTCTCCAATTATTTTTGCTTTATAACAATAGGACGTTTGAAGCTGAGAAAATTTTTTCCTATATTCTATTATTTTTCCTATTTCTGCGGTAACTTCAATATTTGTACCAATTTCTTCTAGACATTCGCGTTTAAGAGCCTCTATATTGTCTTCTCCTTCTTCTATACCACCACCTGGAAGTTTGTAATATCCGTGTTTTGAGACATGAAGAAGGGCTACGTTGTTTTCAGTGTCAAATACAATTGCCCTAGCCGCTTGGCGAATCTGGAAATTAGCTATATCAGCACTATTTACATCATCAGGATTAATAACACCAAGTGATTTCATAGATATATGATATCACGGTCATATGTTCGATCCGAGATCTTTCATCATTTTACAGAATTATAAAGTGTTGTTTTAACTCATCTCATGAGTCTTACGAAGTGCGGGCGATGTAGGAATCGAACCTACAACAGCGGATTTGGAGGCCGCAGTTATACCATTTAACTAATCGCCCAATCAATTACTTGCCTATATTAACAAAACTAACCCTTTCGGGCTAGTGACTTGTGATCTGAGATCTTGAACTAAAAACTATTTCTTAGCTTCTTTGAAAACAACATGCTTTCTTAGCTTCTTTGAATATTTTTTTAATTCAACTTTTCTGGTAACAAGCTTCTTATTCTTTCGTGTCCAATAAGTCTCGCCTGTCTCCTTGTTTTTTAATTGTATTAAACTGTCTTGTGACATAGTTTTGATATACTAGCATATTGCCTTTTTAAAGGCAAAACCGTAGCATTTATTC
>CAZKTY010000029.1:0-11310 GCA_964555825.1 uncultured Candidatus Saccharibacteria bacterium | reverse complement strand
GCAGCAAAGAAGATAATGCTTGCTAATAAACCTGGTAGAAAGAACAAATAGTTTTTTTTCTTAGTGGGTGAATTGAAAGACCTATCTTTGGACATTATCCAAAGATAGGTCTTTTTTTGTACAACTGATCATAAATTAATTTTCTTGAGAAAACTATATTTTTTAAAGAAAAACAGGATTATTATAAAAATCAAAAAAGTTGAGATCAAAGCTCCTAACCCTCCAATATATTCGACCATACTCATATAAGCTTTTCCATAATAATATCCGATCAATAAGAGGACAGCTGATTTAAATATACTAGTAAGTGTGCAGTAAAGATTAAATCTAGGATATGACATCTTTGCTCCTCCGGCTGCGACCATCGAAGGCCAACCAAGTCCATGACTGATCTTTCCGAGAACGATAGTAACACCACCCTTTTTGTCAAAATAATCCTTAAGAGCCAATTCATAATCTATTTCTTTTTTTCTCCATATCTTGAATTTTTCCAAGACTTTTTTCCCAGTCAGCCGACCGATCCAATAGTACATATTATCTCCACATATATCTGCAAAGATCACAAAAAAATATAAGAAAAAAATATTAAATATATGAAGATCTGGAGTAGATAGGAAACCAGATATTAAAGTTGCAATCGGTCCTTCGATCACAAGTATTGGAAAAAGTATAAGGTATCTATATTTAAGTATCAGATAGAAGATTGAAGAAGAAAACATGAACAATAATTATATCATCATAAATTTTGGCTTTTCTGATATGATTGAAACATGAGAAATAAAAATAGATTCGAAAAAAAGGCAACATCGATAGATGGTAAAAAGGTCCTTTACTGGCAAAAAAACAATAATAAAAGAAAAACTATTGTATTCCTTCATGGATTTCCTGGAAGTCACGGCGGACTTGTCGATCTTGCAAACGGATTAAGTGAATACAGATTGGTCATTCCCGATCTTCCTGGATGCGGAAGGTCAGAACCTCTCCTTAATGATCCCGATTTAAAAAATTACGCAAAATGGCTTCATGATTTTTTAGATGAGCTGTCACTTGACCAAATTATCCTTATTGGACATTCATTTGGATCAAGATTAAGTTTGGTCTTCAGTGAACTTTATCCCAAAAAACTAGAGAACATGATCTTGATCACTCCAGTTGTGAATGTTGAAGGACTGATCGCAAGAAGTGCCTCTATTGAATATAAACTCGCAGAAATTCTTCCAAAGAATCTCCAAAAAATGTGGCTTTCGAATAGAATTTATCAAGGATTGGCCCATATTATCACATTTAAAACATCAAGCCCGATCAGACGAAACAAACTTATTGCAAAAGATAGAATGAACTACGAACTTATCGATCCAGATACAACAATAGGCATATTTGAAGAATTCTATCGTCAAAGTCTGATCCCTGAGGCAAAAAAGATCAAAACAAATACATTGGTCATTGCCGGTGATAAGGATGAAATAGCACCTCTCGTCTCAGTAAAAGAACTATCGAACAATATCATTCATTCAGAGATGTTTGTAATGAAAAATGCAGGACATCTAGTCGTTTTAGAAAGTCCACTCTCAACAGCAACTATCATAAGAAAGTGGCTTAAGGAACAGCTTTAATTTCGCTGAATAGAACACTTATTTATAGAGTTTCAAACTTTTAAGTAACTCATTTTCGTCAACAGTAGCCACTCCAATAACACTGTCAGCTCCTCCATAATAAATGAAGAATTTACCTTCGTCCTTAACGATCCCACAAGGAAAGACCACATTTGGTATCTGTCCTTCCAATTCGTATTTTGTCTCTGGTTCAAAAATAGGTTCATCAAATCGAGCAATAACTTTCATTGGATCCTTTAGATCTAGAAGGCAAACTCCTAATCTATAAAAACCATCCTCGTCAGAAACTCCATGATAGAAGAGTATCCATCCGTCCTTTGTCTTTATAGGTGGAGCAGCAATACCAACTTTCTTACTATCCCACATTCCAACTCTAGGTTCTATCCATATATATTCCTCGATCCAAGTCTTACCATCAAAATCAAGATCTTTTACAAAAGCTGAATTAATGTCATTTCCACTACGATGAATTATAAGATATTTCCCTTTTATCTTTTCAGGAAAAACACAAGCGTCCTTATCATCTATATTTGGAGGTGTGATCAAGACAGGTTTTGACCAATTCCATTTTTGTTCCAGGAAATCTTTTTCTTTTATCCAAGTGAAGGCAACTCTTGGAGGATTCTTCCCATCAAAAGCTGTATAACACATATAGATCCTATCTTTGATCTTAGTGATCCTAGGGTCTTCACATCCAGAATTTCCGTTAGGAACAAGCTTCTGTTCAAAAGATTCTCTTGGGTTGTAGATAGGTATATCAGAACGATAATCAACATGAATACCATCCTTACTTGTTGCATACCCAAAAACAGATGTATTATCCTCAGACATAGCTCGATAAACAATATGAACTTTCCCTTTCAGACAAAAAGCTGCGGGATTAAAAGTTGCTCTGGATTCCCATGAATGTTCTTTGATAGGCAAAATAATAGGATTTTCTTTTGATCTCAAAAGCCTTATTATCTTTCCTTCATTCCTTTTCAAAAGTTTTTTAAGCAAAGCAGGGAGATCGATCAAAGCCATTGAACAAGTCGTGTCTGCAGATCCATAATATAAATGGACCTTGTTATTTTCCAAAAAAGCACCTGATGGAAAGATCACATTCTCAACAGTACCTTTCTTTTCATAATATTCTTCAGGAACTAGGAGGGGTACATCCGTTCTAGCTATGATCTTTGAAGGATTTTCCAGATCAAGCAAAACTGCCTCGAACGTAAAAAGACGATTTGGTGAAAAGTAATTTCTTATATATGAATATATCAAGAGCCATCCCTCTTTAGTCTTTATTGGAGCAGCTCCAACCTCAACTTGATCATTGGGATTACGAAGAAGAGGCAAAGAATTCTTTTCGATATTTTTGTACCATTTCTTCCAAGAATTCTCATTCCACATATCTTCCTCTTTATCAAAAGAAGCTAAACAGATCCTAGCAGGAGGATTGTCAGTATTAGGAGTTAACACAGCCCACATTTTTCCTCCTATTTTTTCTGGAAAAAGAGCCATCGCTTTAGCATTGAAAGGTGTGACAAGATGTTTCTCATCAATTTTCTTTAGATCTTTACTTATAGCAACTCCAACCTTTATTCCCTCTTTTCTGAACGGATATTCAGAAAGAGCTGTATAGAAAATATAATATTTGCCATCAAGTTTTGTAGCCCTAGGGTCTTCACATCCAAATTTTTCCCAATCATATTCCGGAGTAATGAAAAGTCTTCTATCAGAAAAATTTACCCCATCTTTACTTTCTGCTATTCCAATATTCGAGATCTGTATCTTTCTTTGAGCAAGATTATAGTAATGGGTTAAAGATACTGCACGATAGATAAGGTATATCCTATTTGAAATTTTAATAGGGCAACCATTAAAAGTTGCCTCTGCTTCCCATGAATGTTCTTTTTTTGGTTTTAGTATTGGATTTTCATCCGAGCGTTCAACTAACATACTTTTTTTGACATATTATTTTCTTTTTAATGTTTTTAATTTAAGTTTTGGACTATCCCCTTTCTTCAACTCTTCTAAAAATTCATCCAAGTTTGAATAAGCCACACCGACATGACAATCTGAACAGCCATAATAAATCAGAAGATTGCCGTCTTTTACAACTGCCCCAGAAACATAAACAACACCGGATTTATAACCGTTGTTCTCATAATCTTCTGAAGGGTACAAGATAGGCTCCTTAGCACGAGCAATGACCTTTCTTGGATCTTTCAGATCAAGCAACATAGCTCCAACCTTATATTTACTCCAATCATCATCCATCGCATGATAAAAGACCAACCATCCATCTTTAGTCTTAATAGGAGGAGCTCCTGCACCTCTGATCCATTTATCCCAACCACTCTTTCGAGGACCTCCACCATGAAAACTTTTAATGAAAGAGTCATCTTCAAATTCCAGACTATCTCTGTACTCTATTTGAATATCTGGTTTAAGACTATGAAGAAT
Organism: uncultured Candidatus Saccharibacteria bacterium; assembly: GCA_964555825.1. Taxonomy (GTDB): domain Bacteria; phylum Patescibacteriota; class Minisyncoccia; order Phycocordibacterales; family CAIRYW01; genus CAIRYW01. Next base: position 7,249 of record CAZKTY010000029.1, on the reverse strand, counting down.
TGCATACTTACCATTTATCTTTTCAGGAAAAATAAGCCAGTTCTTGTGAACCTCATCAGGTGGAGAGATAAGACTCTGTTCTTTCCAATTCCATTTTTTATTCAAAAAATCTGAAACGCTTATTGATGTAAGACCGACACGCAAACCTCCATCACAGGCAGTGTATGTCATATAAAGATTATCTTCTCCTTCCATACGAACGAGACGAGGGTCCTCTACTCCGCTAAAACTTCCACCGGAAAAAAAAGAATATATATTAAAAGGTTGATCACTTGATTGCTCATAAACAGGAGAAGAACTTCTCTCATCAATGACAAAACCATCATTTGAAACTGCATAACCAAGTCTTGAGACACCATCCTCACCGATAGCACGGTAAAGAAGATGAACCTTACCATCAAGTAATACCACTCCAGGATTAAAGGTCTGCCATGACTCCCAATTATTATCTGGTTTTGGCGAGATTATAGGATTTTTAGAAAACTTTTTAATTATTGTTTTCTTTTTTATTCCAGAAGGCTTTAGAGATTGTCTTGTAATCAAACTCTTAACAACCTTTTTCACTATACTCGTTTTTTTTTCTCGCTTCATTATATTTTATAAAATAATAATTGAAGGGTCATTGCAAAATCACCGTAAAATAATTTCGCATGTACTCTAACAAAAAAAGACACTTGACACCGTAAGGATATCAGGCACCTAAATGTTGCTTAATATTATATCACTTTTTTTATACAACCACCTAAGCTATTATGTGGACTACTTATGAACTTCGGACTCGCTATCATTCTTGTCGTTTTTTTTGGATATATAAGCAATTGGCTGAACTGGCGTTTTTTGAATTATAAAATAACTCACTTTCTATATTATGTAGGAGCTCTTGTGCATGAAAGCTCTCATGCGATCCTTTGTCTTTTAACTGGAGCACAGATCTACGATTTCCAAGTATTTTCTGAACAACCGCATGTTACCCACAGCAAACCAAAACTACCTTTGATCGGAATGTTCCTCGTATCTTCTGCTCCTATATATGGTGGACTGTTCTTTCTTTTTCTTGTAAATCATTATATTCTTGGAAACTATTTCACATTAGCCCCAATTGCAAATGATTGGAAAAATACTCTTTTTGAACCTTTAAGGATCTTATCCCAGATCCAAATACTAAAATGGCAAAGTTGGGTGATGATCTTTATTTTTATTAATATTGGAGCAATGATCGGACCATCTATACAAGATCTAAAAAATATCTGGCTTGTAGTTCTTCTTCTATTATTTGTTAGATCTTATTTCTTTGCAGATATATGTGTTATTGCTCTTAGTTTGATATTGGTCAATATTGCCATTCAAATTTTTCTTATCATAACCATAGGAATTTTTACAATGATAAAGAACAAAATAAGACCATCTTCTGATTAGATCATCACATATATAAAAATTCAAACTTTACTTTTCGTACACACATAGTAATTTTATAAAAGATATATGGAAAAATATTTAATAGTCCCGATAGTAAAAAGTCCTCACATGGACTCTGGTAGGATCGGTCCAAAATGCAAACAAGATTGGTATGTTGGTCTAGAGATGGCTGTCAAATTACACAAAGACCTGCGATCATCACAGATAGCAGTAATAACAGATTTCACAACAAATGGAATTCACGAAGCTGATATTTATGATCAAGCTTTGTTAGCAAATGGTATCGAAGACCATCTCATATACAGAGAAGGTCTCGAGACAATAGGTCAGATCGAAGCTGCTAAAAAAATAGCAGAGGAGGGTGGTCAGAAATTAGTACTCATTTCAACATTCCTTCATCGTCCTAGAGTTGAATATTATGCTGGCAAAGGTGTTCTACATAGAACAGCCTGGGGCATACCAAGACCCAAAGAAGTTATCAGGGATATCTTAATGATCCCACTAGCTCCTATCATACGAAATTTTGGTTTAGAAGAACGTTTTATGAAAAGAGTAACTCGTAGAAGGACAAATGGAATATTATAAAAGCTCTTTATACTGCCAAAGCAACAGCTGAGGCCTTTTATACAAAGAGATCGATATGTAGATAACAAAAAAAGAAAGCTTCTGGTGCTTTCTTTTTTTGTTATCTACATAAAATTTACTTTTTTATTTCTTTGCTTTGTTTCCTAGAATACTGTACATACCAGTACTGCAGGTTGGACACTTTCCTTTTACTGCCTTCCTACCATTCTTCATAGTAACTTCCTGCTCATCTGACATCTCCTTCTTTGCCTTACACTTAACGCAATATGCTGTTGTTGCCATGTTAAATTAATTATTTTCTAATATGGTGTTATTTTAACACAAAATGTTTTTAAAGCTAGGTCAAAAAACTTTCTTACTTTTAAATACTGATATTTTTATGTTATCTTTTCTAAGTATCAGGGCACCTTCAAATATTTATAATATCGCCTCTACATATAGAGTTGTTTCTTGAAGAAGAAAAAGATCACTTCACTTCTAAAGACATACTAAGGATCACATCTGCGGTGAATTTCAAAACCTCACCAAAAGAAGGCACAATACCGTGTACACAAGTAAGAAAAATACTTGGCGAAGAAGCAGCCAAAAAATTATTCTTACTTGTCGGTTCAGAACCTCGATATCTATGTATTCCAGAAAGAACTCGTAAATAAATAATTAATATAGAGGAATATTTATTCCTCTTTTTTTGAATCTATTACTCTTGACAAATTAAAGATTTTCCTTTATCATACAAAGGTATTTTAGACTCATGAATAAAATGAAACCAGTTAAACCAAGAACATTTCAAAGCAAAGGTAAATGGGTGGAAAAACCCCGTATTTCAGAAGTTCTTGTATGTGTCTGTAATAATAAATATATAAAGACACGAAAGAATCAGGTGACATGCATTAAATGCATGGTAAATGCTCTAAAACTTAAGACTGTCTAAATGCTATCTAGAACAAGAAAAAGAAGAAAAAACTTTGTTTTGCTTGGTATTGTGCTTGTTATTTTAATTTCAGCTACTATTTTTTTTGCTGTAAAAAAGAAACCTGTACCAGATTATTCTAAGATCTCTAACGAGGATTACAAAAATATTTCTTATACGATCGAGGACAAAACAATAACACTAAAAAACGGCCTTTCAGAAGAAGTTATTCCAGGTGAAGCTACAAAAAATACAGTCAAATATTTTGGAAATGAGGTCAAGGATGACTTTGACGGAGACGGACTCCAAGATGTTGCTTTTTTACTTACAGAAGACAATGGAGGCAGTGGCATATTTTACTATTTGGTTGCTGCTATAAATACAAAAGATGGTTACATAGGAACAAAGGCGATCCTGCTTGGAGATCGGATATCACCACAAAGTACAGAATTCAAAAATGGAGAAATAATTGTAAATTACGTAGACAGATCACCAAATGAACCAATGACAACAAAACCTTCTTTTGGAAAGACAAAATATTTCAAGATCATAGATAATGAACTAACAGAGACAATAGATCTAAACCGATAAAGTTCCTGCACCTTTAGATCATACCTATGCGTATTCATGAACGCACAAACATCTCGAGTGTTTGTCTAATTATTATTTAACTAAACAAAATGAATACAAAAAAATATCTATCCTTATTTGCAGTTCTAGGAACAATTACAAGCTTAGGAGTAGCGTTGCCAACTCTTGCAGACACAAGTACGCAAGGACAAAAACCTCCTCAAGGTCAACGGGAGCAAGGCAGAAATGATCAATTTGGAAAAGGACAAATGAGACAAGGTGTCTTTGGTACTGTCGACAGTATAAGCAGCAACACCATCACACTAACAAGCAAACGAGGATTCGGTTCAACGACTCCAACATCCACTATCTACACAGTGGATGCTTCAAACGCAACAGTTATGAAAGGTAATGCAACAAGTTCTCTATCAAATATAGCTGTCGGAGATAATTTGTCAGTACAAGGAACTATTACAGGGACAAACGTAGTTGCAACAAAGATCTTTGATGGGATCGCCGGTGGAAAAGAAAATCCTGAACAAACGGGTAAAAAAGAAGGTCAAACAACTTCTTCTATCTTAGGAAATGGCGAACCTGTTGTTGCAGGAACAATATCAGCAATAGATGGTAATACTGTTACAGTTACAAACAAAAGCAACATAGCTTACACAGTTGATGCTACGAACTCAAAGGTAATGAAAGGTAATGCAACAAGTTCCGTAGCAAGTCTTGTTGTAGGTGATTCAATTCTTGTTCAAGGATCAGTAAATGGAAACTCTATAACATCCTCAACGATCATTGATCAAACAAACACAACTTCAAATTCGACAAATAATAAACAAGGATCAACAGGCTTCTTTGGAGGAATAGGTCAATTCTTCATGCATCTATTTGGTTTTTAAAGGATACATTTTCTGACCAAACAAACAAAAAAAGAGGACAATATCCTCTTTTTTTGTTTGTTTAACTACCATCAGTTATCTATCAAAATGATATAATTCATTCTGTAAATCTCTCGTAGACTTAATAACGATTTTTACTAATTATAGATCTATAAAATTGATCAGCAATCCAAAAATAAAAATATATTCGAAGGTAATACTATTCTTTATTCTAGCAATCGCATTAACTTTTCTATGTATCCTGCTAGTGAAGGAATATAGACATTCAAAAAGAATTGAATATATAAACGCGCAAGAATCCATATTCAAAACACTGCATGGTCCTAAACCCATAACAGTTGAGGATATTGGATCAATTCAAGAATGGATGACCTTTGATTACATTAATCATTTATTTGGTCTGCCAAATGATTATCTAATGACAAACCTATCAATCACAGACAGTAAATATCCAAAACTAACCATTAGAAAGTATTCATTGGATAAAAAAACAGATCTGCCAACATCTATTGCAGAGATACAGAGTGCTATAAAAGTATATTTTGCTAAGAAATAATGACCTACTTGATCTCTTCCCTACTTTCATTTCTTCTACTATACAAATATTGGGCACTTTTTATTTTGATCTTTTTTGCATCATTTATCTTGCCCATACCAACAAATAGTCTTCTTCTTGCTACAGGAGCCTTTGCCAGCCAAGAATACTTTGGATTTTTAATTTCTCTCATAGTTGCAGTCAGTGCAAATATACTCGGAGATTGCTTGGGATACTTTATTGCACACAAATATGGACGTGAAGCTATAAAAATTTTACACATACGAACACCTTTATATATTGAACGCCTAGAAAGATTTGCCGGTAAATATCCGAGATCAATGATATTTTTAACTAGATTTTTTGGTACGGCAGATTCTCTAGCAAATCTCATGGCAGGATTTATAAAAATACCATTCAAAATATTTATCCTGTATGACGTCTTAGGGAACATTCTTTCTACAGGATACGTCTTATGTGCTGGCTACATATTGGGTATTAATTGGCAAACATTTTCAAACTACTTTAATATCACAGAATGGATATCTATATATGTTGTCATTATTATTTTATTTTTCTTGCTGTTTTGGAATAAAAGAAGAAAAAACAGGTCACACAAAGACTTTTCCAATATAAATTGATACAATCTTCAAATGAAAAATATCACCGGGATAACATTAGGAGCATTTGACCTCTGTCATGCAGGACATTTTTTGGTCTTCAAAGAAGCAAAAGATAACTGTGATCATCTAATAGTCGGACTCCAAGAAGATCCCTCAGTCACAGGCAAAAAATATAGAGGAAAAAAGAAGAATAGGCCGATCATGTCCTTGAGAGAAAGAAGGATAATTCTTGATGGCATAAGATACATTGACGAAATATTCACTTATACAACTGAAGAAGATCTTTATGAAAAACTAAAGAAAATAAAATACGACATACGTTTTATAGGTGAAGACTGGAAAGGGAAAAAATATACCGGGTATGATCTTCCTCATAAGATCTTTTACAATAAAAGAGACCACGGTTTTTCTACAACTGAACTTAGAAAAAGAATTTATAAAGCAGAAAAAAATAAGCTAAAGAATAAATAATATCCATGCAAAAAAGAAACGCGCTGATCTCAGTCAGTCAAAAAGAAGGAATAGTCGAATTTGCAAAAAGACTTTCCTTATTGAATTTCAACATTATCGCTTCTGGAGGAACGGCTGACCTTTTAAAACGGAACAATATTGAGGTCATTCCTACTGCAGAGATCATAAACAAATATGCAAAAAACATACTAAAAGAAAACGGTATCCAAGTCACACCAGAAATAGAACAAGCCTTAGGAGGAGCAATACTCGACCACAGAGTGGTAACACTATCCCGTGAGATCCATGGTGGGATCTTAGCAAAACAAAAACACATTGAAGAGCTATCAAAATTGATGATCCCGTGGATACATTTGGTTTGTGTAGATTTTTATCCACTTGAAAGAACCATTGAAATATCAGGAATAACAAATGAAGAAATAGTGGATCAAATTGACGTTGGAGGACCAACTATGGCACATTCAGCAGCCAAAGGATCCGCTGAAGGCAGAATAATTATTTGCGATCCAGAAGACCGCGAGAAAGTCTTAAACATGCTTGAACTAGATACCGAACACGATCTAGATATTCAAACAAAAGATATCTTGGCGGCAAAAGCTGATTTTATAGTCAGCAAATACTGTTTTATTGCATCAAAATTTAGAGGCGGAGACACATATGATGCTGTATTTGGAACAAAGATCACCGAAGGAAAAGGAGAAAATGGTCCTCAAGGTCCTTCGATCTTTTATGATAACGGAGACAAAGATCCTCTTTCTCTAGCTCGTTTTACTCAAATTGAAGGAATAGCACTTGGACATATCAACCGTACAGATTGCGATAGACTTCTACAAACACTAACTCATGCAGCAGCTTACTTTGATCAAAATTTCAACAACGTTCCTTATTTTTCTTTTGGGGTAAAACACGGCAATCCTTGCGGAGGAGCTTTTGGTGACAAAAAAATAGAAGCCCTTCAAAAAATGCTTGAAGGAGATCTGCAAGCAATATTTGGGGGATTCGTTATTGCAAACTTTGAAATAGGAAAAGAAGAAGCTGAAACACTTTTGAAACACAAAATACCAGCAGATTCCAAAAGAAGAAAACTCGATGGAGTGATCGCTCCAAATTTTACAGATGAGGCAATAGAAATATTAAAAAATAAAACTGGTACATTAAGACTTATTACAAACAAAGCCTTAGCAAATTTAAACAAAGAAAGTCTTGATCGATCCCCTATTCGAGTCGGAGTAAGAGG
>CAZKTY010000028.1:0-11415 GCA_964555825.1 uncultured Candidatus Saccharibacteria bacterium | reverse complement strand
TTTATTTTTTTAATTTAAGAAACAAATTTAGTTGTAGCATGAAGGAGGACAATTAGCATTCGAAACATAAGTAGTCCCTGACTGCCAAGAACCACCAGAATTACACGTCATACTAGGAAGATAGGTACCCGCCACTGGACAAGTGTAAGAAGTTACACAAACATAACCTGGAGAAAAATTTTTACTAACAGCCGTACAATACACAGGACTTACAGAAGGAGTGTAACAAGTAACAGTACCATCAGCATTTATTTTTTGTACCACAGAAGCTCCACTACATGTACCTGTAACTCTTTTCTGAGTGTTCGTATAATCAGCAGCCACGGTATAACTTGGACCTCCTGTAACAGTAACTCCTGTACTCCCAGTAAGAGTAGTGGAGGTAACAGAAGCAGGAGTTTGCCAACTAGCCAATCCACTTGCATTTGAAGTCAGAACTTTCCCAACTCCTGCTCCAGAAGAAAATTGGACAGTTCCTGAGAAAATACTGTTTCCAAAAACAGCAAGAGAATTAGAACTTAAAGTACCATTAATATTCAAAAGAGACCCAGCAAGAATACTTCCTCCTTTTGCTTGACTGGATGACCCTGAATTAATAACAGCATCAACATTTCCACCAGGTGGAGTAGCAGAGGGTCCGCTCCATGCAAAAGCATACGAGATACCTCCAACAAGAACCAGTGCTGCTATTGTTGATTTGATAGGTTGTGATAAGTTTTTCATTTTTTTATAAAATTATCTTAATTATTTTCCTAAACTTTCTAAGATCTTCATCTTCTCATCATCCGAAAGAGGCTTTGTGGTTGTGGATATTTTTTTAAGTACCTTTGTTTTTTCTTGAACAGATAAAGGCTTGGTGCTCGAACTATTTTGATCAAGCTCTTTAAGAATATCTTGCTTTTGTTCATCAGTAAGGGCTTTGATCTGACCTGCTCCTTGATCATCTAAAGCTTTATTGTTCTTTAAAAAAATAAATCTATAGACAAAAAATATCCCCCCTATTATTAAAATAATGACCACTCCTAAAATTATATAATATTTTTTTTCTCTTATTGTTTTCATTGATACAAATGTCATTTAATACTCTACTAATAACTCATCTTCCATCAAATCTCTAACTATCAGTGTACCTCCTTAAAATTAGGAGCTGTATAACAGGTCGAATACATTGCAGGGGTTATATTTGTCTTTCCTCCAAAAGAATCATTCTCCCAACATACCAGCTTATATCTTGTCTCCTGACTTACAGTAAGACTGTTAGAAATATTGTTAGTTGTCGAAGTTGGATAGAACATGAATGAACTACCACTAAGAGTATCAGTGATCTGACACTCCGCATTTGAATCTGGAGTATTCACAAGGTTCACAATGAAATTACATTTTCCTCCCACAACATTTATTGTTGATGGATTTGTCTTGAAACTCTGGGTATTCACAGGATTAAGCACACAAGCAGTAACATTTGCTTGTATAGATGAACTTGGGACAGATTCCGTACCCGAACTATTTACAGATGTTAAATGATAATAATAGGTAGCAGAAACATTATTGGTGATGACATCAGTAACAGGAGAGGTTGTCTGACTAAATAAAGGAGAACAATTAGAGTTACTGCTATCACATCTATACAATTTGTATGATGAAGCTCCTGTAACAAGATCAAAAGAGATCGAAACAGAAGGATTCGTTCCAGAACAAGACGAAGAAACAGTAGAACCTGTCGTTACAACTGGAGCGTCAGGAACAGGAGCAGAAGATGGTCCTTTTACAGCGTAAATAGTTGAATCTCCAGAAGAAGAATTATTGAAACTGATCCAACCTAGAACGTCTGACCCCCAAGCAAAACCAGAAAAATATCCAGTTGTTGAAGCATATGTCACTCCGTAGTTACTTCCTGAGAGACTGATCCAACCATCCCATCCATCAAGTCTAGAATCAGTTGTAGTTGATGGTTGGGGGGTCGAAATAGTCGTGATAGAAGAACTTGATGTCCAAACGTAACTGCCATTCACCCCAGCAGCAAATCTAGTACCGTCTGAAGAAGAGACAAGGGATTGCCAACCAACTGAACCTGGAGAACTTTGTTTTGTCCAAGTTACCCCAGAATCAGTAGATACATATATGTAGCCAGAGTAAGGAGATGCAACGATCACAGAACCATCTGAGGAGGATGAGACATGGAACCAACCTTGTCCCGAAGACGAAGTTTGTGAGATCCAAGTTGATCCGGAATCGGCAGAAGTATAGATAGAGCCATCATTACTTACAGCTACAAGCTTATTGCCGTCTGAAGAAGAAGAAACTGAGTACCACATACGCTTACCCGCTCCCGTTCTTTGTGTCCAAGTTGTTCCCGAATCTGTGGATGTATAAAGGTAACCAGTACCAGGAACGGTAGGAACATCATTGAATACTCCTGCAATAAGTTTAGTACCGTCTGCGGATGAAGCGATTGTAAACCAAGATCTTTGTCCTGCAGAAGTCCTTGCTGTCCAAGTAGCTCCGGAATCGGCAGAAGTATACAAGTAACTGTCTTTATTCACAGCAGCAAGCTTAGTGCCATCTGCGGATGAAGCGATGTAAGTCCAGTTACCAGAAACTGCAGAGGTCTGTGCCCAAGTTGCTCCAGAATTAGAAGACACGAATATGTGACCATTATTTTCTACAGCAGCAAGCTTAGTGCCATCTGCGGATGAGGAAATGAAATACCAATTGCGCGAACCAGCAGAAGTCCTTGCTGTCCAAGTAGCTCCGGAATCTACTGACGTATAGATATAATTACCATAACTCGTTGCAGCAAGCTTAGTACCGTCTGAAGATATCGCAATGGAATCAAAAGTGTGACCAGATGTCCTCTGTGTCCACGTAAAAGTAGTCGTTGTTGAAATAACAGGAGGTGGTGTATATGTATAAGTTCCTCCTCCACACACTCCATCATATGTACCTGCACAAGCCCTTGCCCATCCAGTCACAACTCCAGTAGTAGAATTTATCTTTGTATTATCAGCGGTAGTACCACTTCCTGTAGGAAATCCTGATAGACCTCCAAACTTGATCCAACCAATATTACTGCTCCATGCAAAGCCTGTAAGATATCCAGTAGTAGAATCGTAATTTACGCCATAAGGAGTTAGATCTCCAGAAGAAGAATTATTGAAACTGATCCAACCTGTTGTATCACTCCATGCAAAGCCTGTGATATTTTTTGTTGCGTCTGCAAGAGAATTTTTCGGCACAACAAAATATACAAAAGCGACAATAAGAATAAATAAAGGCAAACAAAATAGAAAACATCTTTTCATTGATATTGTAATCTTACTACTTTAAAATAACTCTTCAATCTACTTATAAACAGTAATTTAATAGTTTGACATTATCCAATAAAAATAATATACTGGTGTTGCAAGTTCGCCTCCCGGCGGGCTTTTATTTTTAACAAAAAACAACATGATAGACCTAAAAGTAATAAACTCAGTCTTAGGACAACTTGAAGAAGAGCGTGGAATTCCAAGAGGAAAAGTTATGGAAGCTGTTTCAGTTGCTCTTGCTACTGCATACAAAAAAGAATATGGAAAAAGAGGACAAATAATCAGAGCTGATTTTGATCTAAATTCAGGAAAAACTGATTTCTTTCAAGTAAAAATAGTAGTTGATCCAAATGATGTGATCATGGAAGATGATGAAGAAGCAGAAGACGAGACAAAAGTCCGTTTCAATCCAGAACACCACATCCTTATAGAAGATGCAAAAAAGATAAAGAAAGATGTTCAAGTTGATGATGAGATAGTTTTTCCTCTTGAATCAAAAGATGATTTCGGAAGAATTGCTGCTCAAACTGCAAAACAGGTCATCATTCAAAAGATCAGAGAAGCAGAAAAAGTCTCTGTCTTTGGTGAATTCGGAGTTAAAGAAAATACAATAATTACAGGAACAGTACAAAGAATAGAAAGAGGAAATGTCCATCTTGATATGGGACGTGCTTCTGGTCTCATTCCTTATGAAGAACAAATTCCAGGAGAACGCTACAGACAAGGAGAAAAGATCAGAGCTTTGCTTACAAAGGTAGAAGAAAATCCAAGAGGTGTCTTTCTTCGCCTATCAAGAGCACATCCAACTTTCCTAGAAAAACTTTTTGAACTTGAAGTACCAGAGATAGTCGCAGGAAGTGTAGAGATAAGAGCTATCGCAAGAGAGGCAGGATCTAGATCAAAAGTTGCAGTCTTTTCAAAAGATTCTCACATTGACCCAGTTGGTTCGATGGTAGGACAAAGAGGAGTAAGAGTTTCTACAGTAATGAGTGAACTTGGAGGAGAAAAGATCGACATCATTGAATGGTCAGACGATGCAAAACTATTTGTAGCAGACTCACTTTCACCAGCAAGAGTAGAAAGTGTTGAAATAAACGATGAGACAAATACAGCCACAGTTGAAGTGACAGAAGATCAACAATCACTAGCAATAGGAAAAGGGGGACAAAATGTTCGTCTTGCAGCAAAACTCACGGGCTACAGGATAGACATCAAATCAGTAAAAGGAACAGGAGAAGAGGAAACCGATACTGAACCAAAGGAATAATATTTTATCAAAAGAACGGCGCCTTAGGCGCCGTTCTTTTTTTGTATTCAACAAGCAATAATAAAGACTCATGTGATACAATATTTTTATTAAAAGATCGAAAAATATTTAGACAATGAAAAAAACACTAGGATCGCTTTCACTTATACTACTTACTGTCCCTTTTTTATCTTCAGCTCAAAATGTTCCAAATGATAATACAGAACGATCCTTCGCAGAATCAAAATATCAGGACATTCAAAACACATTAGCCGCTTCATCCACTAAGAACGAAAGTATCAAGATATTTAGAGATCTTTTCAAATATGGTTCCGATAAATTACAATCTAGACTGGAAAATATATTAAAGGACAAAGAAAATTATCCAGAAGTAGCAAACGAAGTAAATTCATTTAAAGCAAACATAAGATCAACAATAGAAAAATTTAAGACCTCAAACAAAACATTTTCAATATCAAAGCAGATCAATGTAAAAAAGGTCTTAAATAAAGAATTGTTCAAAACTTTAGATAATAAGATCTCAAAATTAGAATCTGCTGATACAAAGATGACAGAAAAGATATCTCTACTTATTTCTTCAAATGTAAACGCCTCGAGTACTGCAAATTTACTTTCTGACGCAGAACAAAAGCTTGTCGTAGCAAGGTCATCTGTCACTGAGATCGAATCACAGATAAATACAGCGATGTCATCACAGACAGGAGTTTCTACAGGAGCCATCAAACAAAGCATACTAGACGCAAATGACAAGATCCTTGCAGCAGTTAATTCTTACAAACTAGTCCTTGATTCAATAGCAGAAATATCTAACACAACAACAAATGATCCATCTGATCAAGTCATCTCAACTCCCCTAACCAATGACCAACCAAGTTCACAGAGTACCTCATCAACAATAGACCAAAATCAACAAGACTTGAGTAATACATCTATAGGAGTCACAAGTGACACAAATCAAAATAATTAAATGGAAGATCAAGAAAAAAAAGAAATAGGAACTCCAAAAGAAGGAATAGGGGGTATTATTGGAATTATCATAATAATTTTAGTATTGCTAGCAGGAGCCCTCTATTTTTATAACCAAAGATCTATGACCCTCAAAAAAGCTCAAACTGCAGCAAGTGGAGCATCAATAGACCCTTTCTTTGCAAGTGTTTTAAAGGACCTGAACTCAGCTTCAAGTACAGATATCCACGAAAACTTAGACTCGCTGGACAAAGCTTTAGCGAAATAGTCTAAAAGTCATTTATCTTTCCTTTTTTATATATTAATGTAATATCTTAGAACTTAATCTAAGAAAATAAACATATGTCAAAAATCATCTCAGTCACAAAGTTGCCAAAGTCAGAAATCGAGATCAAGCTTGAGATCGAAAGTTCTGAAATAGAAGCAAAAAGACCCTCTGTCTTAAAGTCTCTAAGCCAGGACATAAAGTTAGATGGTTTTCGTCCAGGAAAGGTCCCAGAAGATGTAATAGTCCAGAAACTGGGAGAAGCGACGATCCTTGAAGAAGCTCTTGAAGAAGTATTAAGAGAGGAATACCCAAAGATCATCGAAGAGAAAAAACTTTTCACATTAGGGAGACCAAAAATAGCAGTTACATCGCTTGAAAAAGGAAAAACAGCTGAAGTAATAATAAAAACTGATGTTTACCCAGAAGTGGATCTAGCAGATTACAAAAAAATTGCGCCAAAGATAGCTAAAGAAAAAATATCAATAGAAGTAACAGAAAAAGAGGTCTCAGATGCTATTGATGAACTCAAAAAATACAGAGAAAAGACAGAAGGTGTTGAGAAGGCAGAACTTTCAGATGATTTTGTTAAAAAACTTGGAGACTTCAAGGATGTTACAGACTTTACAGTTAAGCTAAAAGAAAACTTAGAAAAGGAAAAGGAACTAAAAGCTAAAGAAGAAAAGAGAGTAAAGATCCTTGATGAGATAATAAAAGAAAGCAAACTGGAGATCCCAGATATTTTGGTAGAAGAAGAGTTAGATAAAATGACTAATGAATTTTCTAGCACCCTATCAAGACAAGGTTTTACATTTGAACAATACAAAAAAGAGTCTGGAAAGACAGAAGAGACCGTCCGAACTGATTGGAGAGAAAAAGCTGAGAAAAGAGTAAAAGGAGAGATATTACTCATTGAGATATCAAAGAAAGAAGATCTCAAGGCACCAAAAGATGAGACAGAAAAAGAAGTTGCTCACCTTAAAGAACATTATCCAGAAGCTGACGAAGATAGGACAAGAGCTTTCATTGAAGATCTTCTAACAAAAGAAGAGGTCTTCAAATTCCTTGAGAAAAGCGAATAACTATTAATAAATAAAGAGATAAAATAAAAGACCTCACTAGATCATGAGGTCTTTTATTTTATAGAGAAAGCACTTGCAACGATTGCAGCTGTTTCAGCTCTAAGGACAGTTTCTCCCAAAGAAAAACTCTTTACACCTTTTTCTTTGAGGAACATTCTTTCTTCTTCAGAAAAACCTCCTTCTGGTCCTATCAGAATACCGCATCCATCTGGAAAATTAATTTCTTTAACATCTTCCCCTCCAAGATCTGCTGCGAAAATAGTGACCTCTTCAAAAGGAAGATCAATAAATTTTATCACGGAAGATATCTTTGGAATGATCGCTCTGCCAGACTGTTCACTTGCCTCTTTTAATATCTTTTCTATTCTTTCAATATTCACACTTTTCTTTTCTGATCTCTCAGAAATAACAGGGACAATACTTGATACTCCAACTTCAGTACATTTTTCAGCTATAAATTCAAAATTATCTTTTTTTACTAGTACCTGAAACAAAGTTATATTTTTTTTAAGGATCACAGCCTCTTTTTCCTCTTTCGGAATAACGATCATCTTATTTTTTTCAAGGACCAATATCTCAGATACAAAGTCCATACCACTTCCATCAAAAAAAATGACCCTATCATTTTTTTTCATCCGAAAGACATTTCTTACCTGATTTATAAGGTCTTTATCTTGAATGACCAATTCTTTATCTAAATTGATGTTCTCTTTTATATAAAATCTATGAAGTCTCATAGGAATGAGTTTAACATATTAAATATCAAGTATAAAAAATGCCCTTATTATTTAAGGGCATATGGCAAACGAACTTCAGAAGGATCAACACGAAGGATTATCTCCTGTGTTGCTCCTTCCGGAATATCTTCACCTTTAAGCATCTTTTCTAAAGCACGCCCTGAAATATCCCAATATGAATTTGGATACCATTCCAAACGACGTAGCATTAAGATGACCACTTGAGGTTTTTCAATATACCTAGGCCAATTACCCACTAACTTCCTGCGAAGCTTATTCATCGACTTAATAAGTCGAAGTGGTTCTGGTTCGGTCGTATATAAGTTTGGGTTCTCTTTTGCCCACTCTATCAATCTAGAAACTTTCTTTTTGAATCTCCATACACGGATCTCAGAAAGAAAAAGAAGATAAAGCCCGATAGACAAAATAAAAACGAAACTGAATAGCTTGAGAAGAAAAAAGAACAACATATATTTTCAGGATATAAAAATTATCCGTGAAATGCAAGTTTTCTTATTTATTTATTTTTTTAAATTCTTTTTCTGAGAAAAATTCTTTTGGATCTGCACGATCTAATATCAATATCCCTCTTAAATGATCAAACTCATGCTGAAATATCCTTGCAACAAAATCTGAGAATTTCCTTTTTATCATTTCACCTTTGATATTTGTGTATGAAACTTCAATATTTTTATGTCTCAGAACTTTCGCCCTTATACCAGGGATAGAAAGACATCCTTCAAAAGCTTTTACCTGTTTTTCAGACTTGCTTAAGATCTTCGGATTTATGACTACCTCGGGACCAAAATTGGGGACTTTCTTATATTTTTTGCTAGGTCTTGATAAAATGACGAACATATCAATATTTTCTCCTACCTGTGGAGCAGAAATTCCAACACCTGTTGATCTTTTACAGATATTTACCAGACCTTTCGCTAAGTCCAAGATCTTTTTTGATCGAGGATCTTTTATTTTCTTAGAATCTTTCCAAAGTCTTTTATCCCCGATCTCCAATATCTTAAGGCGTTTACTCATGGATCTCATTATACTATGAAAAATCCCTCGTTAATCCTTTCATTAAACAGTGAATATCAGAATAAATTGACCCGATCCATAATCTGATATAATCTACCAGAACTTTATAAATCTTAAATTCAACAAAATATGTCATATTTGATCCCAACAGTTATAGAAAAGACCTCTTCTGGTGAAAGAGCTTATGATATCTACTCCAGACTCCTAAAAGAAAATATCATTTTCCTTGGAGGACCGATCGACGATGCAGTTGCAAGCACAGTGATAGCACAACTTCTTTTTCTTCAATCAGAAGACCCGAAAAAAGATATTACCCTGTACATAAATTCACCAGGAGGAGTGATAACATCAGGACTTGCGATCATTGATACAATGAATCACATAAAAAATGATGTTTCTACAGTTTGTGTAGGAATGGCAGCTTCAATGGGAGCCGTGATATTATCAGCTGGTCAAAAAGGAAAGAGATTTGCCTTAGAGAATTCAGAGATAATGATCCACCAACCGCATGGAGGAGCAGAAGGACAAGCTTCCGATATTGAAATAAGCGCAAAGAGGATATTGAAAAACAGAGAGGTTTTGAATAAGATACTATCAAAAAATACAGGACAACCTCTTCCAAAGATCGAAAAAGACGGAGACCGAGACTTCTTTATGTCATCTGACGAAGCAAAAAAATACGGGATCATAGACAAGGTCATCTAAGTAAAGACTTTCTACTCTATATCAATAACTTAACAAAGTCGTACCTCAAAGTACGACTTTGTTCTATCTATTTTCGAGAAAAATGACCCTTGACAAATTATTTTTGCCTCCGTGGACAAATTTTCTTTCTTTATGTATAGTATAGACTCATTACTATGTTAATTTATATTTTCGCAACTAGAAATTCCGAGACGTTTTCTGAGAAAAAGATGACTTTTATTTCCAAAAAACTTATAAACGGCAAAGATCAACTGGAAGCGAATTAATCGCTTATGTCATTAAAACTTGTATTCGTACTTGTGGCCCTAGCAGGGGTAATAGGTATCGCACTCGGATATTTCTTTCGAGTACTCTTAGCCTTGAGCAAAAAAGGCACTATCGAGCATGACATCAAACAGTTGATGCTTAATGCTAAAGAAGAGGCAAAGAAGATAACTTTAGGTGCAGAGGAAGAGGCTGCTCAAACCTTGAAATCTGTTCGTGAAGAATTAAAGGAAAAAGATGAAAAGATAAAAAAGACAGAAGACAGACTCATCGCAAAAGAAGGTCTTTTGGACAGAAGACAGTCTGATATCGAAAAAGAAGTTGAAGAAATGAAAGGAAAGATAGTTGAACTTAAAGAGAAGAAGGACAAAATAGACACAATGGAGGCATCAAAGAGGCAAGAATTAGAAAAAATTGCAAAGATGACTCACGACGAAGCTTTTGAAAAGATCGTAAAAGAAACGGAAGTCGAACAAGAGGAAGCTATCCTAACAAGGATCCGAAAGATCGAACAGAATGGGGAGGAACGCCTTGAACAAAAGGCTAAAGCGATCCTTACAACTTCTATTCAACGTCTAGCAAACTCTGTAAGTCCAGATATCTTTACTACTTCAGTCAACATTCCTTCTGACGAACTTAAAGGAAAGATCATAGGAAAAGAAGGAAGAAATATAAAATCTTTCGAAAGAGAGACAGGAGTTGAAGTGATTGTTGACGATACTCCTGGAACGATCACAATTTCATGTTTTGATCCTATCAGAAGAGCTGTAGCAAAAGTTGCCTTAGAGAATCTGATCATCGATGGAAGGATCCAACCAGTGAAGATCGAGAAAGAAGTTGAGAAAGCAAAAGGAGAAATAAATAAGATCATAAAAGAAAAAGGTGAACAAGCAGCCTTCGAATGTGGAGTCTTTAATCTCGATCCAAGGATCATTGCGATATTAGGTAGACTTTACTTCAGAACAAGTTATGGACAGAATGTCTTGCAACACTCGATCGAGATGGCTCATATCGCAGGAATGATAGCAGAAGAATTGGGAGCAAATATACAGGTCGCAAAAGCAGGAGCATTACTTCACGATATCGGAAAAGCTGTTGACCATGAGGTTCAAGGAACTCACGTCGAAATTGGAAGAAGGATCCTTCAAAAATTCGGTGCCAGTGATGAAATAATCAAATCAATGGAAGCTCACCATGAGGAATATCCTTATGAAACGCTGGAATCTAGGATCGTTCAGACAGCTGATGCAATTTCCGGAGGTAGACCAGGAGCAAGAAGGGATAGTGTTGAGAATTACTTAAAGAGACTCGGCGATCTAGAGGCAATCGCAAATAGTTTTGGAGGAATAGAAAAAGCTTACGCCCTTCAAGCAGGAAGAGAAATAAGAGTATTTGTAAGACCTTCTGAAATTAATGATCTACAAGCTTTTGAACTTGCAAAAAATATCGCAAAAAAGATCGAAAGTGAATTGAAATATCCAGGTGAGATCAGAGTAACAGTCATCCGAGAAAATAAAGTTGTAGAAATAGCAAGGTAATAAAATATTTTAAGGAAAAACACTGCATTATTTGAAAACAATGCAGTGTTTTTTTGTTAACATTTTGTCTCTTTTGCCCCATTTGCTTAAAATATGGCTTAATCTATAATTAGGATAGCTTTTGAAGGTCGAATTTAACAATTTAAATTACTAAACACATGAACAAGCAAGGTATTGTAGAAGCAGTTCACGGCATACTCGGTGGCACAAAAGTGCAGGCAGAGTCTGTTGTTGATACAGTATTAGAT
>CAZKTY010000027.1:0-11444 GCA_964555825.1 uncultured Candidatus Saccharibacteria bacterium | reverse complement strand
GTCCCAGAAAACCAAGAGATATTGTGATCATTAATGCTAGATTTCCAATATCTTTTGACATCTTAAATTTTTTGATGCAAAAAATTATAAATATTATTATGATCAGGATTATAGCAATATAACCAACGACTAAAAGCCAGCCTGTAGATCGATCTTTTGTTGATGTTGTGGAGAATATTTTTGAGGCATCGTATACAACATTTCCTTCATAACTAGACAGAACATTTCCATCCTGAGAGACAGTTATTTGAGCTGTTAAGGAATTTGAGTCTTGATCTATTGTTACTGGTATCTTTATAGTTCCACTTGTGTTGAAAGTTACTTCTTTTAAAGATGACTCATTGACCATTTGTTTATTATGGTTAAAAAGTTTAACTGAGATATCCGCAACTACAGGTGTTGAGGTCGCTGAAGTTGTCGAAGAGGAAAAATTATTTGTATCTAATGGTTTCCCTGAATAATTTACAGACAAATTTGCTTCACTATCTTTCAATATAGGAAATGGTGAATCTTCATATACAGACTGGATGGTTACAATATCTCCAGAAATTATGTATCTTGCAAAAAGATCAGGACCACGGACGTTTCCTTTATTATCGAAAAGAGATATTTTTGCTAAGTATGTATCGGGTCTTAGGTCAGAAGTTGGAAGATCTAATTTTATAGTTACAGGTGATCTTGAAACGGAAACATTCTTTTCATTGATCACATTTTGACCTGATATTGGCTGACCTGCTTTATCTAAAAGTTGAACCTGAGGACTTAAGATGACAGCTTTAGTATCAGAATTTTGGTATGAAGCTACAAAAGAAAGAGTATCTCCTGCTTTGATAGTTGGTCCTTCTTGCAAAGAGAATTTCTGACCATTTTGATTAACTAAATATGCATCCGTTGCATCAAACATTGATGATCCTCCAGATATTTTAAGAGGTACTAATTTCCAAGCTAAAGAAGCTCCATCTTTCATTATTATTCTTACGTGTATGGCTAAAGTATCACTATTAGAGGCAGATCCTATTTTATATGAGAAGTTAAAGATCTTTGTTGACTTGCCTGCGAGATTTATTGGTCCATTTTGCTCGCTGTCATATACAACTCTTGCAACACTTCCACTTTGATCTAGACCAACAAGTGAAACTATGTAATTCAGATCAGGTGTGTCTCCTTGGTCGTAGTTCTGGACCTCAAAAGAACCGTTGACGGTATCCCCAACAGAATAATCGCTCTTATCTAAAGCTAATTTAGAGATATATAACTGAGGCATATAGCCAGAAAGGTTCTTTGCACTAGATTGTGCAAATGACAGTGCAGGAACAAATAGAGATACTAATACAAAAAAAGTAGATATTCTTGAGAATAATTTCATATATTTCAAATAAATTTGTATGCAAAAATTATAACATACACATATGAGCTTTTTTACTTACTACAAATGATGATAAGGGGATAATGTTGTTGCTAACAAAGTTGATTGATCTATTGAACTAGACCTAAAGCTGCATTGATCCTGTCTATTGTCTCTTTTTTACCCAAAAAATCACTAAGAACAAAGGGATCAGGAGATCTTTCTTTTCCAGATAAGGCATACCTAAATGCCCATAAGGCTATTCCTCTGCCTACTTCGGTAGCAAAATCCCAAACTGCTTCTTTTACTGCTTCTTCTGTAAATTTGTTCTCATCGACAGTAGATAATAGATCTATCATTTTTTTTAGATCATCGTCTACTTCTTTAGGGATAACCTCCCTTCCTTTCCTAAGTTTTTCTGGACAGATAAGATCTGCCTTTTTGAATGTTGGTCTATCAAAATAAAAATTGAACTCGCCGTCGTCATATAAAGACTTAATATCAGAAAATTGATTTATTCTCTCTTTAACAATGGGAGCTAATTTTTCTATATTTTTGTTTGAGGTGAATTCCTTAGGAAGATATGTGTAAAGTTCTTTTATTATTTCCTCATCAGATAATTTTTTTATATATTCTTTATTTATCCAAGCAAGTTTTTCCTCATTGAATTTTGCTGGTGCCTTTTGGATCTTTTCAATAGAAAATTCTTCGATGAATTCTTCGGGACTAAGGATCTCTTTTTCATCTCCTGGATTCCATCCTATGAACACTAGAAAATTCATCACAGCTTCTGGAATGTATCCCTCATCTCTGTAAGCCAGTATATCTTTTGCTCCATCTCTCTTACTAAGTTTCTTTTTTCCGTCTGGACCAAGTATAGGAGGTAGTGTACAAAATTCAGGTCTCTTGAATTCCAAGGCTTCGTATAAGGAAAGGAACTTTGGAGTTGATGAAATGAATTCATCAGCTCTAAAGATATGTGTCACTCCCATTTCGAAATCATCGATTATGTGCGCAAAGTTATACGTTGGATATCCATCGCTTTTGATCAGGATAAAATCATCTAAAGCTTCTGGTCCTGCACTTAACTCCCCTCTCACTAGGTCATTCCATTTGTAGGATCTAATGTCTGTAATTTTTAGTCTTAGAGGTTTTGATCCGTCCCATACAGGTGGATTTTCTGGGCGATGATCTCTATATAGAAAAGGTCTTTTATCTTCCTCTGCTTTTTTTCTAAAATTATCTAGTTCTTCTTGAGTATATGGGTCTGCATAAGCTAACCCTTTATCTACAAGGATCTCTGCATATTTTTTGTAAGATTCTAAACGTTCTGACTGCAAATATGGAGAATTTGGTCCTCCTATGTCAGGACCTTCGTCCCAGTCTATTCCTAACCATTTTAAGGATTTGATGATATGAGGAATGGAACCTTCCACTTCCCTTTCTTTGTCAGTATCTTCGATCCTTAATATAAAAGTTCCATTATTTTTTTTTGCAAAAGCCCAAGCAAAAAGAGCTGTTCGTACTCCTCCTATGTGCATATATCCAGTTGGGGACGGTGCAAATCTTGTAACTATTTTTTCAGTGGACATATTTTTAAGATTCGTGTTTTAGTGAAATATTAATGATCTCATTAGCAACTTTATATGCTGCGTCGGTCTTTGCAAAAGATAATGCAGAATCTCTCATTTTTTTTAGTCTATCTGAGTCAGACATTGTATTTTTTATCTGGGCCACAAGTATTTCAGGTGTTAAATTGTTTTCTTCAATAACTAGCGCAGCTCCACTTCTTGCATAATTGTAAGCATTCTTCCTTTGATGATCTCCATTTGATTCTGTTATTGGGATAATGATCGATGGAATTCCCCAAGCTGCAATTTCAAATATTGTAGATCCTCCTCTAGAAATTATAAGATCTGCTACACCAGCAGACATTCTTTCAGCTAGTGCGTTCATATAATCAAAAGGGTGATATCTTTTTTCAAATTTATTATTTTGTAGCACTACTGAAGTTGTTTTGATGATATCGTCGTAATTAGCTTTTCCTGTTTGGTGAATTATTTGATAATCATTCAAGAGGACAGGAAGACATGTGACCAATTCCTCATTGATTATCTTTGCACCTAATGAACCTCCAATTATAAATATTACAGGAATGTTTGGTTCTAGATTTAAATATTCGGTTGCCCCCTCTTTTATCGGAGTTATTACACCTTGTCTTATTGGATTTCCAGTTAAAGCTGTTTTTGACTTATCAAAAAAATCTGCTGTTTCGGCATACGAGATTGCAATCCTTTTTGCAAATTTCGCAGCATAAAGGTTAGCCTTTCCTGGCGTTGAATCACTTTCGTGAATTATTACTGGTATACCAAGTAGTCTTCCTGAAATAACGACAGGAAGACTCATCATTCCTCCTTTACTAAAAATAACATCTGGATATATTGAATATACCTTTATAAGAACACTTATAAATCCAAAAAAAGTTTTGAATATGTCAAAGATATTCTTTAATGAAAAATATCTTCTTATTTTTCCTGAGCTTATCTTTTGAAATTCTATCTCATTATCAAAAAGCATTGCTTGATCATATGGATCAGGTGAAAGATAAAAAAGCTGAGGCTGGATGAGCTTGTTCTTTCTGGTAATATCTCTTAATGCTTCTGCTACTGCAATAAGTGGGTAAAAATGTCCTCCTGATCCTCCTCCGCAAAATATGATTTTCATTTATTTATTTTAACTCTGAATTTTTAATTATGATCTTGTATTTCTTTTTCTTGCTATATTTAAAATAATACCTGCTTCAGCTAGTCCTGTCAGAAGAGCTGTACCTCCTTGGCTTATGAATAGTAAGGGAGTTCCTGATAGTGGTATGATCCCAAGCATTGAGGCTATGTTAGAAAATGATCCTGACACGATAAGTATAACAATACCCACAGCGAGCAGTCTACCAAAAGGATCGTCTGTATTTGCTGCTATTTTCAGCGCACTCAAGGCAAAAGCTACAAATAATAAGATTATTGTTGTACTGCCTAAAAATCCAAATTCTTCACTGGCAACGGCGTAGATCGAATCCCCCATTGGTTCAGGTAAGAAACCAAACTTTTGCGCACTTTGTCCAAATCCTTTTCCAAATATTCCACCTGTTCCGATCGCAATTAAGGATTGTTGGATCTGATAGCTAGAAGAAAGAGATTTCTCTGAGGGGTGAAGAAAGGTCATAACTCTTTCTCTTGCGTAAGGCCTTACGAGAAGGACTCCTGCAACAGCTATAACAGCAATAAGGATGAGTAAAAGAATGTGTTTCATTTTTGCTCCTGCAACAACAAAGATCGCAAAACCAGCGGAAGCAGCAATAAAAAAAGTATCATTATCAGGCTCCAACATAAGCAATGCTGCAACAATAGCTGTCATTCCAAGATATGGGAGAACTCCTTTTTTGAATGATCTGACGTTCTCTTTCTTTTTCGAAAAAAAAGTAGCAACGAACATAACGTAAGTTATCTTAAGTAATTCACTCGGCTGGAAACTGAGGTTTCCTACACCTATCCATCTGGCAGCTCCGTTTGCTCTTATTCCAACATGAGGAACAAAAACTAAGATTGAAAGGATTATTGCTATTGCAAAGACAATAAGAGATATTTTCTTCCAAAATCTATAAGGTATATAAGAAACTGTAAAAAAAGCGATCATTCCGAGTACAAAACCATAAAGGATCTGATTTGTAGCTACGGAAATAAATTTTGCTTCACTTTTTGCAATGACCCCGAGAGCAGCTGAAGAAAATATCAATATACCAGCAACACTTAGTGCTATGACAATGAATATATATGCGCTTTTAGGTGATTGTTTATTCATCTTTATGTTTATATTTTACTTGCGATCATTGCAATACAAAATCCGATTATTCCAAAAATGACAGAGATGATCCAGTATCGCATTGTTACTTTGTATGAAGGCCATCCTTTTGCCTCAAAATGATGATGAAGTGGTGCGACGATAAAGACTTTTCTTCCAAAGTATCTTTTTGAGGTCATTTGAATTATGTCTGAAAGTGACGTTATAACAAGAGGAAATGCGATAAGAGGTAGAACAAAAAGTCCGTATCCGTTCTCAACTTTATCGGTCATAAATGCAACGACAGTTAATGTCATTGTCAGTGCCATTGTTCCTGTTTCTGACATATAAAATCTTGCCGGAGGGATATTGAACCAGAGAAAAGAAAGTATTCCTCCGACTATAACACTACAAAAAGCAGCTAGATCAACCTGACTGTGTACAAAAGCCAATGCTGCGTAAGCTGAAAAAGACACAGCAAATATTCCTCCAGCTAATCCGTCTATACCATCTATTACACCTCCTGAATAGATAAATAGCATCACTATGGCAAACAAAGGAATTATGAATGGTCCAATATAAAGATCTTTTACAAAAGGTATTGAAATTGCTGTCACATCCAATTTTGCGAAGAACCAAAGTCCACACAAAAGTCCTACGATCGTTACTATTAGAATTCTAGTTTTTAAAGATAATCCTCCTTTTTTGCATCCATTTCCATTGATCTCTAAAATATCATCTATCATTCCAATTATTGCTCCCACAGCAAGTGTTGCAAGTGGTATCCATGTTTGGTTTCTACTTATAAAATCCAATCTACCGGCACTCATTGGAAATATTTTTGCAATGGTCCAGAAGATCAAAGCTGTCAGGATAGCACTAGCCCAAATGATTATTCCACCTAGTCTAGGTGTTCCAACTTCTTTTTCTTTGTGCAATTCATTAAAGATCTTTGTTTCAGTTCCAAATGCATCAATTTTTCCGGCTTTTTTCTTCCATGCCTTTTTCTTATAAAGATAATGAGTAAGTATTGGAGATAGAATGATCCCTATAAAAAAAGAGACTGTGACAGGTAAAAAGACTTTTAAAGCTTCACCTATCATTGTTGTGGTTCTTCATTTTCTTGTAATTGTTCTACAAAGACCTCTACTTTTTCTCTAAGTGCATCAAACTCTGGTAATTCTTTTTCATCTTTTATCCCAAGATATGAGAGTAATTCAAAGGTTGGCCTATACAGATTCACTCTTTGATCTTTTGGATCTTCGATCTTTTCTACCAGACCTCTAGCTTCTAAATGCCTTATTATGAATTGTGAATTAACTCCTCTTATATAATCAACGGTACTTCTTCTGACCGGAGATTTGTAAAGTACTATCGTTAATGTTTCTAAAGCTGCTTTTGAAAGTTCTTTTGAAAGTTCTTCTTTTTGGAACTTCTCTATTATCTCTGATGCTTCTGGAGATGTCCTTAGGGATACTTTGTCACCATTTCTCATTATGACGATGCCTGAATTCAGTCTTGATCCAATATTATTTAAAGCAGATTCTGTGTCTTGAACGCTTACATTAGCCATAGAAGCTAATTTATCTATCGATATAGGCTCATTCTTCCAAAATAAAATAGCTTCGATTATTTTTTCGCTGTTTTCCATAAATATACTTAGTATTTTAGCCCTTTTTGATCAAATTTCAAAGTTTGAGCAAAAAGGTTTTATTTAATTATATTGAGGAGTACTTAATTCTGAGGTAAGCATCTCAATGTCCCCAAAAGTTGAATCCTGCTTTACGTCCACAATTCCCTGTTTGACCATTTCAAGCATTGCAAGGAAACCTACGATCGTTTCGATCCTTTGTTCTTTATTCATTGCCTTCCCTCCTGAGAAATCTTTAAAACTGATCTTAAGGGCCTTTTGAACTCTTTCGGTAAGGCGTTCTATCATCTCCTCGATAGAGACTACTTTTTTGATCATTACTTTTGGTTCAGTTCTTTTTATTGGGATCCTACTGACAACTTCTTTCATGCTTTGGTATAAGGCTCCTATTGTGATCTTTTCGTGTGGAGAAAATATTGCAGTTAGATCTTTATGGAAGGTCTTTTCGAAGAGAATATTTTTTCCATAGTTTTCACTTATATGGACTCCAAGTTCTTTTATCTTTTGATATAGTTTCAATCTATCCTCAAGGTCAGATATATTTTGTTCTTCTTCGTCAGAAAGAGAAAGATTTGGTAATAGTGAGCGAGATTTTATAAGGACCAGAGTAGAAGCAATAACAATGAATTCTGTTCGGTCTCCTATCGAATTTTCATTGATCGATCTAATGTGTCCTAGGTAATCGTCAGTGATCTTTGCTAAAGATATCTCATTTATCAAGAGTTTTCTTTTTTCAATAAAAGAAAGTAAAAGATCAAGAGGTCCCTCAAAAGTTTCCGTTTTTATTTTAAAACCTTCCATTATTTTTTTTATTCTTTTTTCTTTGGAACAGAGATGCCAAGTTCGAGAAGTTGTTCGGTGGACAATTCTGTTGGAGCTTCCATAACAGAAGTATTTCCTCTTGCTGTTTGAGGAAATGCTTGTACCTCTCTCAGCCATTTTTCACCAGTTAGGATCATTATCATTCTCTCAATTCCATGAGCTATCCCTCCATGAGGAGGTGTTCCATATGTGAAAGCTTCGAGGATATGTCCAAAATTCTTATCGATCCTTTCATCGTCATAACCCATGATCTTGAAGACTGATCTCAGTATTTCTGGCTTATGGGATCTTATACTTCCTCCTCCAGTTTCAAACCCGTTACAAACTAGGTCGTATTGTTCTGCTTGTATCTCTCCAATATTTTCCCCTTTTAGTAGCCAATCTAAGTGCTCAGCTTTTGGCATAGAGAATGGATTATGAGTGAATGTCCAATGTCCATCTTTATCTTTCTCAAAGAAAGGAAAATCTATGACCCACGCAAATGCTAGTATTCCTTTTTCTTTCTCCTCGTCAGTTCTCATATCAAATTTATCAGCACCGAATCTTTCCATTGCTTCTTTGTATGTGATCCTAGGAAATGGCTTTTCCTTTATTGTATAGCCCATTGATTCTGCAACTATTGTCATTAACATCTCATCTATTTCCATGATCTCATCTCTTGTTACAAAACTCATTTCGATATCGATCTGAGTATGTTCAAAACCTCTGTCGGCACGTAGGTCCTCATCTCTGAAACATCTAGCTATTTGGAAATATTTTTCAAATCCAGCCACCATTAAAAGCTGTTTGTATTGTTGAGGGCTTTGAGGCAGGGCAAAGAATTTACCAGGATAAAGTCTAGAAGGTACGACGAAGTCTCTGGATCCTTCAGGTGTTGTGCTTGTGAAGTAAGGTGTCTCTATCTCTTTAAAACCTTTGTTAAATAGGAATTGTCTGATTTTATCTACAAACTCTGAACGAATTCTTATGTTCTTTTGGAGTCTTGGTCTTCGTAGGTCAAGATATCTGTATTTCAAGCGGATCTCTTCATCAATGTCGTGCCCGTCAGTGTCTAATGGAAAAGGCGGTGTCTTTGCTTCGGCTAAGATCACAACATCCTCAACTTCTAACTCGATAGACCCATTCTGTTTTTCTTTCTGGATATTTCTTTCTGGTCTTTGATTTACTTTACCTATGACCTCAACAACCCATTCTGATCGCACTGGTTTTATTTTTTCTTTCAACTCTTCTTTATTTGGTAATACCACACCTTGTACTAGACCTGTCATATCTCTGAATTCAAAGAAAACTAATTTACCTTGATCTCGTCTGACATTTATCCAACCTTTGATTGTTACTGTTTCACTAATATTTTTTTCTAGTTCATTTATGTAAGTTCTTTTCATTGTTTTAAATTAGTTCTATTTAACACCAACTTTTGTTTTGATATCTTCAAGCTTTAACTTTGCTATTCTTCCTACGACCTCTTTCCCATTTTTCAAGACTTCAGCAATTAATTTTTCATCCTTTTCTATCTCAGCTCTTCTTTCTCTCATTGGAGAAAAATATTTTATGATATCATCGGCTAGCATTTCTTTTAGATCCTTATATTTTCCTTTTTTATCGGCATAGATCTTTTGCAATTCATTTTCTTCTCGGAATAGTTTATGCATGTTGTAAACGTTTTGAGGGATTTCGCCAGAAGAATCTGTGATGATCGACATTACCTTTGATCTGATCTCTTCATCAGTATCAAAAACACCAATATAATTGTTATAACTCTTGCTCATTTTCCTTCCATCAATTCCTGGAACAGTTGCAACACTCTCTAATATTTTTTCATTTGGAAGTTTAAATGTATCTCCATAAGTATTATTGAATTTTTGGGCAATATCCCTTGCATATTCTATATGTTGCTTCTGGTCTGCTCCTACAGGCACTATATCAGTGTCATACAATAGAATATCAGCTGCCATAAGCACTGGGTAGTTGAATGTACCTACGTTCACTTCTTTTCCTTTTGCTTCTGAATCTTTATAAGCGTGAGCTCTCATCAAGTAAGGTACTGATACCAATGTATCAAATATCCAAGTAAGTTCTGTGTGTTCTGAAATATCAGACTGCTTAAATATCGTGATCTTTTTTGGATTAAGACCTACTGCGAGATAATCAACGATGATCTCTTTTGTTAGTTCTCGAAGTTCCGATGCTTTGTGAATCGTGTTCATTGCATGATAATCAGCAACCATCGCAAATACCTCAAAATCATCCTGCATATCAACGAGTTGCTTCATCATACCGAAATAGTTCCCAATATGAGGACTACCTGTTGGTTTTATTCCAGATAATAGACGTTTTTTTGTCATTTCAAAATAATACCAAAAATTAACGATAATTGGAATTAACGTTAAAGAATATTAGATAAAGATCTTTATGCGGTAGAAAGTTTCTTTTTGGAGATCTCTGAATTCTCAGGAATCAAAAAAACAACACCAGTAGATATTGCAGCGACCAAAAGTAATAAGATACCGACGATCGTTAGATATATATTGTCTTGAAATATGAATAGACCAGATAATCCAAGCATTATTCCATTTGCTGATATCATTTTCATGCGTCTTTTAAGATATTGATCTCTTAAAATATAAGCGATCTTTCCAAATACCATTCCCCAATATAATCCATAGACAAAAGTTGTTAATGAAAGTAAAGCAGAGGTCACTTCATTCAGATTCCAAATAACTCCCAGTGTAGATATGCTTGGATACGAAAAATAAGTCAATTGGAAAGTGGTTGAGGTTATTGCAACGAATAGTAAGACAATTTTAAGTGAGTTCACATTGTTCTTAAAAAATCTATCGCTGGAGATGAGTTGCACTTTGAAACATGAAAAAATAAGACAGTATAAAAAAATATTGGATAGAACATTCCCATAAGCTGCAAGCCAAAGATTATCTGTTGCAAGTAAAGGTACTGAATTAGAGAAACATATTAAGAATATAAAAAGAAAGGTCAATGCATGGTAAAACATATCTTCGTTGTGGTCTTTTTTGTAAAGATGTACAAAAAAAATGAATAAATAAAAAAATGCGATGCTTGCAAGGAAATAAAGATAAATTGATATCATATAATTAATAAGAATTATAACCCTTCCGTAAATCTTTTCACAGCATCTGGAACATGTAGATCTGGATCTATAAGCTTGAGTTCTATAATAAAAGTTGATCCTTTTCCTGCTCCTTCTGATTCTGCCCATATGTGTCCTTTATGCTGTTCTATGATACTTTTTGCTACATACAGACCAAGCCCTGAACCCATTATGTTTGTTTTTGAAGCTTCAGGAGCTCTTGAGAATTTTTCGAACAGTTGAGGCATGATATCTGATGGAATTCCTATTCCTGTATCCTTTATGGAAATACAACATCTGTCCCGTTCTACTTTTTCAAGTTTTACAGTAAGACCACCTTTTTTTGTGTATTTTATTGCATTATCAATAAGGTTCGAAATTACTTCTTTGATCTTTCCTTTGTCTGCGTTAACTGGATAATTTTCTTTTGGATCATCAAAATCGATCGTTAATCCTGCATAAGAAACATTAGGACTGAGTTCTTTGACTGTATCTTCAACTAGTGTCTTTAGGTCAAATTCTTCCGGGTTGTATTTCATTCTTCCTTGCTCCATCTTTGAGACATTAAGATAATCTCCAACTATCAAAAGAAGTGATTGCGTTGATTCATAGATGATCTTTACTGCATCTTTGACCTGTACGGGCATATCTCCATAATCTCCTTCTATCAAGAGTGATGCATAGCC